>WALR01000036.1 GCA_015522765.1 Candidatus Woesearchaeota archaeon
AAAAGATACTCTACGAGCTGGATGTTGATGCCAGGCAGAGCCTCACCCAACTAGGTAAAAAGCTTCATGTTTCCAAGGATGTTGTTAAGTACAGGATAGAGCGCATGATGAAAAAGGGAATTATCACCGGATTCTACACAGAGGTGGACGCCTACAAGACAGGGTATTTTGCGGCGAGGATGCTTCTGAGATTCTACAATATCAACATAGAAAAAGAGAAAGAGATGATATCCGCTCTTGTAAATGACCCGAAGGTTGCCTGGGTCCATGCCGGGGAGGGAAACTGGGATTTACTTTTCGGCTTCTGGGTGCAAAGCATAGCTGAGCTTTACGACTATCAGGAAATGTTCCTTGACAAATTCAGCACATACATCCAAAACAAAAAGCTGAGCATCTACCACAGGATGTACCAGTTCAAGAAGGGATACCTTGTTGGAAAAAAGCGCTCTTTGGAAATGATTAATTATATGGGCGGTGCCGGCACTGTGGTGCTTGACAGCATTGACAGAAAAATACTTGCTTTACTCATCAACAATGCAAGAACACCATTATATGAGATAGCGGGCAAACTGGGAGTTTCGTCAAAGGTTATAGCCTACAGAATAAAAAGGATGGTACATAGTAAATTAATCCTCTCATTTAGGCCGATGATTGACCTTGGAAAGCTGGGCTACAGCTGGTTCAAGCTGCACCTCCATCTTAAAAACATCGACAGCAAAAAGAGGAAGGCGCTGTTCAGTTATGTCGCCTCCCTGCCAAATGTTGTCTACATTGACGAGATGATAGGCGGCTATGACTTTGAGTGCGACATAGACCTTAGAAGCCACAGGGAGCTTCGTTCCTTTATTGAAAAAGTCAGAATACGATTCTCAGACATCATCAGAGACTTTGAGACAATGGACTTCTACAAGGCCTACAAGACGCTGGTTTGGTTCCCCCCATAAGAATTTAGCTATGCGCAACCTCAAAATTTATAAAGAAAAGCCCCGCAACGAATAGGAAGTAAAGAGACTTTAGGAGGGAGCTGTTATGGTGAACAAAGAAGAATATCCCCTTTTAACCGTTGAGGAGGCGGTGAAGAAGGGGGAGGGAAAAGCATCACTTAGAGGATGGGTCTACAGGAAGCGCGGGAGCAATAAACTCCGCTTCATAGTACTGAGGGACTCGACAGGGATAATCCAGCTTGTAGTCATAAACTCCAGTGTTGAGGACAGAGTGTGGGATACAGCAGAGAAGCTAGGCATAGAGGCAAGCATTATCGCGAGGGGCGCGCTGAGAAAAGAGGAGAAAGCGCCCACAGGCGTAGAGCTGAATGTTGAGGACATTACACTTGTCGGAAGCTCAGAGAACTGGCCAATAACAAAGTCCCATATCAAAAGCAGGGAGTTCCTAGACGACCACCGCCACCTCTGGCTTAGATCAAGGAAGATGTCGTCAATAATGAAGGTGAGGAGCACAGTATTCCGGGCGATAAGGGAGTTCTTCAACAGGGACAATTATGAGGAGATGCCCCCGCCGATATTCTCCCCGAATGCATGCGAGGGAGGGGCGACGCTCTTCGAGGTAAAGTACTTTGACAAAAAGGTCTACCTGACGCAGAGCTGGCAGCTCTATGGTGAGGCGGCGATATTCGCACTCGAAAAGCTTTACTGCATAAGCCCCTGCTTCAGGGCAGAGCGTTCAAAAACATCGAGGCACCTTGCAGAGTTCTGGATGGCAGAGGTAGAAACCGCATGGATGAGGTTTGAGGGGCTGCTTAAGCAGGCAGAGGAGCTTGTCTTATTCATCGTTAAGGAGGTTCTTAGAAAGAACACGAAGGAGCTGGAAATTCTTGGGAGGGACATATCAAAGCTCAGGAAGGTTGACGCACCCTTCAAAAAAATCACCTACAGTGAAGCCCTAAAGATTCTTAAGGAGAAGGATGGGGTTGAGGTGCATTGGGGCAAAGACCTGCGAACAGTAGAGGAGGACCTCCTCACGAGGCACTTTGACAAGCCTGTGATTGTGACAAACTATCCCAAGGAGATAATGGCCTTTTACAAGCCAAGGGACCCTGAGAATCCTGACACAGCGCTCTGCTTCGACATGCTCGCCCCGGAGGGCTACGGCGAGATAATAGGCGGAAGCGAGAGGGACACGGACATTGAGGAGTTAAAAAAGGGCCTGGAAAGAGAGGGGGAAAACCCGGCCAACTATGAGTGGTACCTCGACACGAGGCGCTACGGGAGCGTCCCCCACTCAGGGTTCGGCCTTGGAGTGGAGAGGGTAGTTGCCTGGCTCTGCGGGCTTGACACAATAAGGGATGCGATACCCTTCCCACGAACAATGAGAAGGTGGAGGCCCTAACCCCCAAAGCACCTCTGGTAGTTCATGAATATGTTATTTGCCGCTTCCTCCTCTGTTAATCCCTTTATTCTGGCAATCTCCCTAACAGAATAATAAACATTTGAGGGCTCGTTGCGCTCTCCGCTTACATTTGACAGATAGGGCGAGTCCGTCTCTGTAAGGAGCTGGTTTAACGGGACATTCCTCACAAGCGCCTGCATCTGGGTGTTCCTGACAACATTCGGCGGGACAGAGAAAAAGAATCCTAATGCAACACCTCTCTCTACAAGGGACATCCTGCCAGAGAAGGAGTGGAGGACGACACAGACACCTGCTTTTGACAGCATGGCTATAGAGTCCTCCTCTGCCTTTCTTGAATGCACGATAAGAGGCTTTTTGTGCTTCCCCGCAACATTTATTACTGCGCTGAAAACCTCCCTCTCAAGTGCCCTCTCCTTGTCACCTTTAACCCAGTGGTAGTCAAGGCCGACCTCGCCAACCGCAACAGCCTTTTCTATGTTTTCTTCTATAAGCCTGATTACTTCCCCTGCCTTCTCCCTGCCCATCTCAACAGCATCAACAGGATACAAGCCCAGAGAGGCAAGCACAGAGCCGTGCCCCGACGACAGCTCAATTGCCCCCCTGTTGCTCTCGATTGAGAGCCCATTCTCTATTATCCTCTTTACACCCCTCTCCTCCGCTCTTCTTATAACCTCTTCCCTGTCATCGTCAAACTGAGAAGACAGCAGATGGGCGTGAACATCAACAAGCAGCATAATCCAAGTAATAGCTAAAGATTTAAAAACATTTTTGATTATACACAGGGCATGGCCAAAACAATTAATCTTGTGACGCACAACCTGAACAAGGTGAAGGAATTCAGGAGAATCCTTGAGCCGGAGATAAAGGTTAATCATCTGGACAGGAGCTACCCCGAGCTGAGGGAGGAATCAACAGAGGAGATAGCAAGAAGCTCTGCTAGGCGTCTTTCCAAGGAGTTCAATATTCCTGTTGTTGTCGAGGACTCAGGCTTTTTTATAGAGGCGTTCTCAGGATTCCCGGGGATATGCACAGCATTCGTGCACAGGCACATAGGCATTAAAGGGATACTCAGGCTTATGGAGGGTGTGAAGGAGAGGGGGTGCAGCTACATAAGCGTCATTGCCTACTGCGAGCCTGGAGGAGAGCCGGTCTCTTTCAGGGGCGTTGAGAAAGGAGAAGTAGCGGAAGAGGCAAGGGGCAGTGGCGGGTGGGGCCAGGACCCAATATTCATTCCTGAAGGGAAGGACAAGACATACGGCCAGCTAAGAGAGAAAGAGGAACTCCCAAATGCATTCAGATATGAGGCAATAAAGAAGCTGAAGAGGTTCCTCCTTGAGTAGCTTAGGTTTACCTCTATTTATCATTCACCCCCAGAACGCCCATCCCCTCCTCGGCAATCTTATCCTCGAAATCCTGCTTTTTGACATCGCCCTTCTCTTCAGAGAGCACACCCATGAGAGCCATAAACAACGAGCGCTCCTTCTCCCTGTCAACCCCTTCAACCTTAACAGTTCCGAGGTGCTCAGAGACAATCTTCTCCTCTATCTCGCGGGGGCTTAACCGCTCAACCTTCACCTCCTTAAACTCCCTGCTCACAAATGCTGAAGTGTTCCTAAGGACAATATAAGCGCCCTTTCTCTCCGCCTCCTCGCTTATCTCCCTGAAGTTAATGTCCGAGGGGCTGCCGCCTGACAGCGCCCCCTTCACCCTTATAGTGGCTATCGCATCCCTCAAGTCAAGTGAGTTTATCATTTCCTTAAGCTCCCTCTCAACCCAGGAGCTGCTCATGCCTTCGCAATTAATTGTCAGTGTTTCAACCCTCTTTATCCTTATAGGAACCCTCTCAAGCCTGCCGTTGTCAAATATGAAGAAGCCCCCCTCCTTGAGCCTCTCGACCTCCTCAAAGTTATTTGGGAACAAGGGCCCGGGATAGACAAACGGCCCGTATCCCTCAATCCTCTCTGACTTAACAATGTGGATGTGGCCGCCTGCGTAGTAGTTAAACCCTTTTGGGAATGAGGAAACGGGAACTGCACCCATCTTTGAGAATGCGCTTGGCATAAGCTCAATAACCCCTGCATGAAAAACAAAAATCTTAAAGCCATCCTCCCTAACAAGGGAGTCATAGTCAAGACGCTCGTAGTACTCCCTGTCAAGGCTGTTCCTCCTGCCGAGTATGCCCGTCAGGAGAGCCCCGCTTTTTTCGTCTCTCGTGAAACTGAGCCTCAGCTTTCCCTCTGATGACTCGCCCTTTGCAACATTCACAAGGAGGTTCGCCTCCTCAAGGACATTAATCATGCTCCTCCCGCTGGGAGAAAAATCGTGGCTCCCTGGAATAACATAAACAGGAATCCCCTCTTTCTTAAGCCTCTCAAGATTTCTGACACTCATCCTTAAACTCTCTATATCAGGGATAGAGGTGTCAAAGAGGTCGCCCGCGATAACCACAAAGTCAAGCCGTCTCCTTATAATCTCATCAATCGCGAAGCTGAGGGACTCCTTGCTAAGCCTCTTCATTCTTTCGTCCCTCCACCCACCTATGTGGGAATCCGCAATATGGGCAAATCTCATCTTACCACCCGCATCCTTTTGTACTGCCTGTTCATCCCCAAAATCATTGGCGTGAGCATTATAAGAGCCGCAGCAGAGAAGGAGGTAATCGCCCCATATATAAAAACACTTGCAGGCGAGATGTACTGCCAGAGCAAGCCGCCTATCATGCTTGCAGCGAGAACCCCTGTGCCCTTAACAGCGAGGAACACCCCAAATGAGGTGCCGGTCATCCTGCCAGAAAGACTGCTCATAGACGCCCTCAGGTTTCCGTCTATCATCGCAGTTACAACCC
>WALR01000037.1 GCA_015522765.1 Candidatus Woesearchaeota archaeon
CCGATTCTTTCCAGGGAGTGAAAAATGGGAAACAATATGCAAGTAGATAGGATGGAGATAATTCTTACCCCGACTGCAAACACCCTCTTAGAAGGGGGAATCAAGCCGTCCGATGTTTATGAAGAGTATCTTCCTGAGGGGCATATCTCAATAACCACCTATGACACCCCTTCAAAATTGATTAAGGTAGAATATAATCCGCCGCGGGATTTAACAGACGAACTCATTGAAGGCATAATAAATAACCAAATGCGTATGGGGGAGGATGGATACAACTCAACCACTGCATTACACATTGAAGGCTCACCCTTTAATCCTGTGCAGTTAATTACTGACAGCAGTAATAAAAGAGAGGGGACAAAAGTGATGATAACCCTTAACGCAGGAAAAAATGAGGAAGCCCGCAAAACGCTAAGCGAGCTGATAAGAGCCCATGACTTCCCTTTTACAAGTAAGAAGCTTGGCGATGATATCCTGCTGAAAATCGGTGAGAGCGGGATATCCGCTTATAATGGAATTAAGAAAATTACAGAACAATTAGGGGAGGCAGGATTTAGATTTGATGTAGCCATTGCCTCAACTGTTAAAACCGGAAAGAGATATGCCACACTTGTTTATAACCCTAACTTTCCTATAATAAGATATAACATATGAGACCTAAAGCATAATAACCTTCTTCTCCTCATTTGATAATTCCCCTCTTACTTCCGTGAGTCTTGCTCTTAAAAGCTCAATACTCTTCTTTATATTCCTCTCCGGGGAGATTACAGGAACAAACCTCTTCCTCATCCTGACAATATTCGGTCCCATCGTGAAGCCGACCAGCACATCAGCATCTTTCAGTATGTCACTTATCCTGCCTGCCTTTTTTGGGTCTCCGTGCATTCTCTCCTCAGGCGAATTGTTCTCCCGCTCCTCAACGAGCAATGAGCTGTTGTCATCGATGTCATAAATCAGAAATTTCTCTGCATCCCCGAAGTGCTCCTTGACAAGCTCAGCACCATCGTCAGTCGCGAATGCAACCCTTAAACTTCCATCCTTCTCCATATGTGCCACCTCCTTAATCCTATTAAATCCTCATCTCCCTCAGCCTTCTTATCCTCTCCTTTGTGGGAGGATGGGTTGAGAACAGCCCGGTTATCACATCAGCCCTGAATGGGTTAACTATGAACAGTGCCTCTGTCGCCCTGTTCCCTCCTTTCATTGGCGCAATCCTTGAGCCCTTCTCAAGTATCTCAAGTGCGTCTGCGAGCGGCTTCCCGCTGCCGACGAGCCTTGCCCCGCCCTCATCAGCCATGTACTCCCTGCTCCTCGATATTGCAAGCTGTATTATGAGGGCAGCTATCGGCGCGAGTATCAATAAGAGGATTTCCTCTAATCCTTTGTTGTCATCGCTTCTCCCGAAGAAGAAGAGGAAGCGCCCCATGAATGCTGCATACGAGATGACGCTTGCAATTGTTGCGGCAATCGTGGATATAAGAATGTCATGGTGCCTTATGTGGTTTATCTCATGGGCAAGAACACCTTTGAGCTGATCCCTGTTAAGCAACCTGAGTATTCCGCTGGTTACTGCTACTGCGGCATGCTTCTCATCTCTTCCTGTCGCGAATGCATTCGGGTTCTCTGAGGGGATAACATAAATCCTTGGCTTAGGCAATGCTGCCTTTGACGCCAGCTCCTCTATGATTCTGTGGAGCTCGCCGTAATCCTTTCTGTCTGCGGGCTTTGCCCTGTATATTGCCAGCACAACCCTGTCGCTGTACCAGTAGCTGAAGAAATTCATCAGGATGGAAAAGACAAGGGCAAAGGCAAGGCCCCTGACGCCCCCCAGCATCTCTCCTAGTAAGAGCATGAGCCCGGAGAGAGATGCGAGCAGCACAGCCGTTTTTATCCTATTATCCATACGCCTGCAGTATACCTCTTTTTATTTAAACATTATGAAATTGCAGATTGGTATGATTTATTCACGGCGAACTGGTATACCACCAGAAATCCGTTTATCCTTTTTCTGAAATCAACCATCTTTATAATGAAAACATCTTTGGGAATGTCAGGGTTGTCCTCACTGTCAAGGATGTCCGCAGGGTAAAAATTAGCAAGGGCAAACTGCGACTCAATATCTTCCTTTGTGGTTTCCTGTGAGAGCACACCTCTTAATACATAGATTCTCTCTGCTGTTTCCCTATTGAAAAACTTCATCCTTGAATAGACCCTCTTCCTAATCGTTCTCGCTGTGAATCCTTCATCCTCAGACTCAATCTTCAAGGGATAGTAAAGGCTCATTATTATGCCGCCACTTTTTATGTCTGCGTCGCACTCTATCCTGTCAGGAGGCGGATACCTCATATTTATCCCCATCTTCCTGAAATAGTCCCCTGATTCAAGACAACCCTTCATGTTTGCCTTTACATAATCGCAAATCTCCCTGCTTATCTCTGAATCAGGGACAAGCCTTCCATTAATATCTATAACATCTTTATCAAGCAGGATTGGAATCTTAAATGGCTCTCCCCCAAGCTTTACATATGGAATTGCCCCGCCGTCAGTGTGTGCAGGGTCGAGATAGTCCCCCTGCGCTGCGATGAGTCTTACCCCTTCCCCAAGAGTGAATTCTGCGCATGATGAGAGATAATCCCTTATCGCACGGATATGGGAGGACATCCTGAATAACTCATCAGCAGAGGAGGATGCCGCCCCGCTCATATAAGAGGACCTCATATAGAGCAGGATCCCTATGAGAAACAGGGTTATTATTGAGATAATCAGGAAGGGGGAAACCTGTCCTTCTCTTCTCCTTGTGCTTCCCAATATTTCTTCTCTTCCCATTTATTAATCTCCGCAGAGGTAGAGCTGGACTACCGCAGTGCCCGGGTTTAATGGGATTGGGTAGATAGCGCTTTTTCTTGTTCTGCAACTCCCTGTCTGTATGCTCAGGAAGCTCTCGTCTCCCAACACGCTTGATGTAGCATTTAATACGAACACCCTCCCTGATGCTGTAAGCGTGGAGTTAAGCATGATAAATGTGGCATTATATGCCGTCTCCGAGACATTGGCGCTGTCAGGATCGTCGCTGCACTTCATTCCCCCCTGGCCTGACGCAGAGAACCTGTAAAGCTGTGTTAAAGAGTAGTTCCTGCATTTGCCTATCGTTGTTTTAAGCATTGCGCTTAGGATGTTCGAGGACATCTCTGAGGAGAGGTAGCCCTTCCTAACGCTTTTATGGGTTGTTCCCATGTTGAACTTTAGGGCAAAGAGGAATCCCACGCTTATAAGCAGGACTATTATTGCAAGCCCCATCGCCTCCATCTGCCCCTTTTTTTTATTTAACCTTAACAGATACATTTTAGCTCTCCAATCAACTGAAGCTCTCCACAATGAGTATCCCGAAATTGAATGAGGACGATGAAGCATTGAATATTGAGACAGGTATCCATGTCTCGGACTTATAGGTGTAGTTTGAAGCCCTGTAGTAGAGCTCCCATTCTCCCTCCTCAGGGTAGACCTGCTTAAGCGTTATGTTGCTGAACCTGAATAGGTCATAGTAAATCTCAGCTTCGTCAGATGCCAGACTATTGAATTTTTCAGCCTTAAGCAGGTCTATGCAGTTTATCACGGCTATGTTTGAGAAGCTGCACCTCAGCTCTGGGAGGAAGGAGGCGCGCTCCGCAATATTGACAGATTCAAGCCTGTTTGACTCCCTAATCATCTTTTTTACATCATTCCTCTGGGCCTTGAAGTAGAATATCATTGAGAGGGCTATGAGCACCATGAATATGAAAAGCACCGTTATTGTCTCAAACATCGATATCTGCCCCTTCCTCTTCATTTGTCCATCCTCTTTTTTGGGTTAATCTGTCCTAATATATTAAAGGGCACGAGTCAATCTCGAGCACCTTGTTAGAGCTCTCGACATTAGTTATCTTTCCCATAAGACGCGTCCTGTCAACTCCTTTTGGGAAGTCCGTGTATCCCTTCGCCTCATTATTGAGGATTCTTAGGTTTAACAC
>WALR01000038.1 GCA_015522765.1 Candidatus Woesearchaeota archaeon
GTCTTAAAGCAGTGAGGGCGCTTAAGGAGGAGGGCATAAGGACAAATGTTACCCTTGTATTCACCCCAAGCCAGGCTCTTCTAGCTGCAAAGGCGGGGGCGTTTATTGTCAGTCCGTTCGTCGGCAGACTGGACGACATAAGCAGCGACGGCATGGAGCTTGTAGAGGAGATAAGAGAAATATATGATAACTACGGATTTGAGACGAAGCTTCTGGTTGCAAGCATAAGGCACCCAATGCATGTGGTGTCATCCGCTCTTATTGGCGCGGACATAGCAACAATGCCGTTTAATGTGCTGATGAAACTCACCGAGCATCCGCTGACAGATAAGGGGATAAAGAGGTTTAATGACGACTGGCAGAAGCTTCCTGAGAATTTTCGGCCGTTTTAGTCTTTTTATATTTCCTCTTCGCGTCATTAAGAAGCCCCTTTGCAAATGAGAATAGGATTTCTCTCTCCTGATTTGTGAGGGGATGCTTTGCAAATTCTGAGCTTAAGAGAATCATCATAACCTTTTTCCCCTTCCCCTTCTCCTCATCGCTTATATCCCTTAGTCTTTCAATAAGGTATGCCAGCTGGGTGGTGTCCTTTTCCTTGTCAATGTCCAGTAAAAAGCAGACAAGGAGTCTTAATGCCTCGCTTATTACGACCGCAAACTCCTTTCCCCTGAGTGAGGATGATTTTTCAATGAGCCTCTCCGCCTCTTTGAACAGGTCCCTCTTTTCAATCTTCTTTTCCTCTGGTTCCTCTTTGTTATCCTCTTTCCTTCTCAGCTTTTTGTATATAACATAAGATACGATAATGAGGGCGGATAATAAGAGGAGGAGGGGAAGTAGCATTGAGCGGCGTCCCTCTTCCTCCAGGTGGACTGATGTGATATTCATGTTCTTGAAATTGACGCTTATATTTGCAGTCTCGTTTGTCAGGGGATTCTTAAACGGGATTTTTAACATGCTCATGTTTCCGTTGGAGCTGTAGATGAGCCCTGTTTGTTTTAGCCCCCTGGTTTGCATCTTCTTCTCATATCTCTTAAAAACAGGATTATGCATCGCCTTATTCATTAACTCTGACTTGAGCGCCTCTGACTCCACACTCTTATTAAGGGATGCAACCCTGTTGTTCATCATCCTTCCATTAATCTTAACTGATGAGGTCCCATTGTCGAAGGAGAAGGAGAACTCCCCTGAGGTGCTGTTCACCGCCTTAATACTCTTTGATGTCATATTGTAGTGCTGGGATGCCATCCTTGACAGCTCCTTCTTAATCCTGCTGTTCCCTGCGAGGTTCTTCTCAAATTTCTTCTTCGTCTCCTCCCTTTCCCTCATCTCCCTCTCCATCTGCTTCTTGAGGGCGTTTGAATTCACGGACTGCTGGTTGCTCATCTGCCTTTTCTGTATGCTCTTCCTCATCTGCTGTTGCTGTGACTGCTGGTTCTGCTGCATCCCTGATGTTGAGGTGGAGAAAGAGAATTTACTGCCTGATGAGGAGAAGCTGGTTGAGTGCATGGACATCCCGTTGCACTCATATATATTTGTAATGCCGCGCGCATTCCCCTTGGACGAACCCGTAACCTTTACCTTTATGCTGTTTGACTCCACCTTATCCTCTTTCCCAGTGTCCGGATTTGTGTAGCTTATTGTCGCGCCTCCTAGGCTGAATGCCCCTGATGAATAGGCAGTTATCGGCTCGTAAATTAATACGCTTTTCTTTGATGCAGGTATTACCTTCTCGAGGCATTCAACATTGTAGCCGTTGCCCCCCACAACATTGTTGTCCTTCACCTGAATCTTAAGTGACTTGTTGAAGGGGTTTGTAACCTCTAAGCTGACATTAACAGACTCACCTGTCTTAATAGTGAGTGGCAGGGCTATCTTCTTAACGCTGAGTTGCCGCGCCCCCTCTGCATATGGAGTCACAAATATGAATAATAAAGAGATGAAGAGAATCATTGCCAACAAGCCAATCTTACTCCGCCTTTGTTCCATCTCTCTCACCTCGCTAAAACGACCTGTACCTCCAGTAGCGAAGGGCGAAGAGTAAAAGCAGGGTTGCCAGCGCCCCGCCGATGAAGTAGTCCTTTATGCTGACGCTCTCCTTCTCCCTCTTTATCTTCGTGCTTATCTTAGAGTAGATATGTGAGAGTGTCTCTGAGTCGACAGACTTGTAATACTCCCCCCCTGTCTCTGAGGCTATCTTTTTGAGCATTCCCTCGTCGAGCTGGGCGTACTGCGGCCTTCCAAAGAAGTCGTAGCCGAGTACAACCGGCTTGGCGCTTCCAAGACCAACCGTGAAGACCTGCACACCTGACGACTTTGCAAATTTTATTGCCTCATCAGGGCTTATTACCCCTGCGTTGTTCACCCCGTCGCTGAGCAGGACTATGAGGCGCTTCCTGTTCGGCATGCTGGTTGCCATGTCCACTCCGAGGCTCAGGCCGTCCCCTATTGCGGTTGCGCCCTGCTTTGCCTCCACGGATTCAAGCTTTTCAAGTACATGCTTCTTGTAGGGCGATAAATAGGCGGCTGTCGTTGCGCCTGACTCAAATGTTACTATTCCCACATTGTCTGCTGGGTCAAGGCTCTTTATGAGCGTCCTCGCGGCCTGCTTCGCCGCCTCTATCCTGCTGGGCTTGTAATCTGTCGCCTTCATGGATCCTGATACATCAATGACCAGCACGACATTCACCCCTTTATGTGTTCTCTTAAGCGGGAGATGGGGGTCTGCAAGAGCCAATATCAGCAGTATTATTGCAAGGGAGAACAGGGCGAACATTACCCTCGCCTTCCTTAAGCCTCTCCCGGTGAAGGCGGAGCGGACAATCTTGAGCCTGCTGAACCTGATGACATTGCTCCTCTTCCTCTTCTCCAGGACATAATACAGGTAGATGGTTGCCCCAGCAATTACGAGCAGCCATAAATACTCCGGATTATGAAAGCTTACCATTTTATTGTTTTATTATTATCCTCCGTTTCCCTTTATCCCCTTAAAGTACCTCCTGAGCGGAACATCAAACGGCTCGTCTGTCGAGGCATTTATCAGGGGAATCCCCATCTTTTTGAAGAATGATTTCGTCTTCTCATTCTCCTCTTTAACGAGTTGAGAATAATTTGAGAGGAACTCCTCGTCTGTCGATAAAAAGAGCTGCTCCCCTGTTTCCATGTCCTCCATTGCAAATGTGCCCATATCCTCAAGATTCATCTCGCTCTCATCATACACCTTTAACGCAACTACCTCGTGTCTTTTCTTCAGAATTAAAAATTCCTTTTTGGGCAGCTCGTCGT
The DNA here is from genome assembly GCA_015522765.1 of Candidatus Woesearchaeota archaeon. GTDB lineage: Archaea > Nanobdellota > Nanobdellia > Woesearchaeales > WALR01 > WALR01. The sequence continues at coordinate 3,283 of WALR01000038.1, forward strand.
AAAAGTCAGACACCACGAAGACTATGCTCTTCTTCTTAACGACGCTTAGGAAGAATGAGATTCCCTCCCTAAGACTGCTCTTCCCCTTCGGCGATGAAAGCGTTAAGTATCTTATTAGTTTAAGCAGGTGCTTCCTTCCCTTCCTTGCCGGGTGGAAGCTCTTTTCCTCTAAGTTAAAGGAGAGGAGCCCTATCCTGTCGTTGTTTCTCAGTGCAGCAAGCATAAGTGATGACGACATCAGTATTGCCTGCTCGTACTTTGATTTTTCCCTTCCGAAGCCGAGGGAGGCGCTGGCATCGAGGAGTATAAACATGGTGAGGTCCCTCTCCTCGCTGAACTCCTTTATGAAGGGCTTCCCCATCCTTGCGCTTACCTTCCAGTCTATCGTCCTTATGTCGTCGCCCGGCTGGTACTCCCTCACCTCTGAGAATTCTATCCCCCTGCCCTTAAACTTTGAATGGTATGCCCCCTGCAACAATCCCTCTACAGGACTCCTCACCCTTAGCTCTATCCTCTTCACCTTCCTTATGAGCTCAATCGTCCTCTTCATTCTCCACCCTGAAATTATATTTTTTATGGCGCCTTAACATTGTCAATTACAAGCTCTATTACCTTGTCAGGGGTGTAGCCCTCTGCTTCCCCTTCATAG
>WALR01000039.1 GCA_015522765.1 Candidatus Woesearchaeota archaeon
AGTGAAGGTTGCGGGGATGGGGATGATAGTTATAGGTTTCATAGGATTCGTGATTCAGATGATAAAGCAAATATTTTTAAGTTAACCGTATTTCCCATGCCTATTAATTACAAAGGTGATATATTTGGATGAAAATGAAGGCCCATTGATATTTGCTCTGAGAACAACGGCTAACAAGGAAGACCAGGTGATGGATTTCATAACCAGCAATGCCAAGAGGAAAGGCCTCGATGTTTACTCTGTGATAAGGCCGCACGGCATGAGGGGCTACATATTCATAGAGGCATCCTCAATAGGCGAGGCAGAGCGTGCGGCTTTTAATGTCCCCTACGCAAGGGGCGTGCTTAAGAAGCCCATCGACTACGAGAAGGAGATAAAGTCGATGGTTGAAGATGTAAAACAGGAGATTAACATAAGAAAGAATGATATTGCAGAGATAATCTCAGGGCCGTTTAAGAGGGAAAAATGCAAGATTGTCAGGGTTGACAAGCCCAAGGAAGAGGTCGTTGTTGAGCTTCTCGAGGCGGCGGTCCCAATCCCAATCACCCTTAAGATGGACGCGATAAAGGTAATAAGAAGAGAAGAAGAATAAAAATCTGGACATTCTCCCGTGACTATAGGTAAATTATTTAAAGAACTCAAAATTACTTGTCCCTGCTGGATCATTCAGCAGGATGAACTGGTTGATGATTAATAAATAGAAAAAGGTGGAATTATGGCTGAGATAAAGGTGGTAATATCAAATCCCAAGACAGGGCAGAGCGTTCAGAGGGTCGTTGAGGACGGAAGTGCACTCTACGGAATGAAGGTTGGGAGCAAGGTGGACGGCGCAGTGATAGGACTCGCAGGCTACCAGCTCGAGATTAGGGGAGGAACCGACAACGCCGGATTCGCGATGAGGCGGGACATTGAGGGCAGCCTCAGGAAGAAGATACTCGCAACAGAGGGGATTGGTGTCAAAAGGCTTAAAAAGAAGACAAAGAAGGGGATTGCCAAGTTTAAGGGCATCAAGCAGAGGAAGACTGTTTCAGGAAGCACTGTGAGCAGCATAACCTCCCAGCTGAACATGAAGATTCTGAAGAAGGGAAAGGAAGACATCTTCAAGAAGGAAGAAACTCCTAAGGAAGCTGCCCCTGAGAAACAACCTGAAAAAACAAAGGAGAGCGGGAAGGGTGAATAAAAAGAAGAACCCGGAGAAGGAGAAAAGCAGAAGTGCTAAAAAGGCGAAGAAAGCAGAGAGCAGAGAGGCAGAGGTGAATATAGGGCTAGTTGGGCATGTCGACCATGGGAAGACCACCCTCGTTAAATCCCTTTCCGGAAAGTGGACGGACACTCATTCTGAAGAGATAAAGAAGGGAATAACCATAAGGCTCGGCTACGCCGACATAGAGGTAAGGAAATGCCCGAAATGCAAGGGGGCTGAGGCATGGAGCACAAAGAAGAAGTGCCCTGTATGCGGAAGTGAAACAAAGCTTAAGAGGATAATAAGCTTAGTGGATGCGCCTGGCCACGAGTCACTTATGGCGACAATGCTCTCCGGCGCCGCGCTCATGGACGGCGCCCTGTTAATGATTGCGGCAAACGAGAAATGCCCCCAGCCCCAGACGAGGGAGCACCTGAAAGCCCTGGAGATTGTCGGGATAAAGAACATAATCATCGTCCAGAACAAGATAGATGTGGTTGACGAGAAGAGGGCGCTTGAAAGCTACAATGAGATAAAGGAGTTCATAAAGAACACACCCTTCAAGGACGCACCCATTATTCCCATCTCAGCCCAGCAGGGAGCCAACATCGACATCCTGCTCCAAACAATCGAGGAGCACATAAAGACCCCTGATAGGGATACTAAGGCAGACGCAATAATGATAGTTGCACGAAGTTTTGATATCAACATGCCCGGCATAAAAGGAGAGGAGATAAAGGGAGGAATCCTCGGCGGGGGAATGAAACAGGGCATTCTACGAGTGGGCGATGAGATAGAGATAAGGCCGGGGATAGCGGTGGAAGAGCAGAACAAGCAGGTGTGGAAGCCGATAAAAACCACGATAAAGAGCATAATATGCGCCAATGAGAATGTTGATGAGCTCTCGCCTGGCGGGACAGGAGGAATAATGACAGGGCTGGACCCCTCCATAGTAAAGGGAGATGCCCTTGCAGGCTCTTTAGTCGGTAAGCCGGGAATGCTCCCCCCTGTGTGGGACACACTTTCTCTTAACACAACACTGCTCGAGAGGGTTGTAGGCGCCAAAGAGGAATTAGAGGTTAAGCCCATAGTAAAGAACGAGATTCTGATGCTCAATGTGAATGCAGCAGCCACCGTCGGTGTTGTTACCTCCTCTGCTAACAACGAGGTCACCCTGGCGCTTAAGAGGTCTGTGTGCGCAGAGAAGGGCTCGAGGGTTACGCTCTCAAGGAGAATCAGCGGAAGATTCAGACTCATAGGATACGGGATAATAGAGTGAAGGTTCTATTAAAGGGGGTTAGGCCTTAACCGCTCGACAGCATAAAGGAGTTGGTGAGAATGAATGAAGAGTTATTAAAGTTGATAAACGAATTCAAGAAAGATAGAAGAC
>WALR01000040.1 GCA_015522765.1 Candidatus Woesearchaeota archaeon
CAAATAAACGAGATAAGCAGCCTCATGAACAAAGAAGAAAAAGACACAGCCACAAGAATAAGAATAATCAAGTCAATACTCGCACTACTCGCAATGTGGGGATAAAATGAGAATACTCCTAACAGGAAGAGTGGGAAGCGGAAAGACAACAATTCTTAATTATATTGAAAAAATGGGTTTCCACACAATAAAAACCGACGACATAACCCATGAGGTACTCACACGCTCCAATGTGAAGAACAGCATAAAACAAACCTTCGGTAAGAGCGTATTCTCCCCTAACGGAGAAGTTGACAGGAACAAACTTGCAGATATCGTTTTCTCGTCACCTAAAAAACTGAATATTCTCGAGGCCATAACACAGCAGATAATTAAGAAGAAGATTAATGAGCTTACCAAAGGGAAAGACATTTTTATCGTTGAGTCTGCCCTCCCGCTGCCCGGCTTTGACAGGGTCATCCTAGTTGAGAGCCCTGCATCTGAGAGAAAGATGCGGCTTAAGAAAAGCGGCAGGGAAGGGCATTTCCTAAGGGACGCATTTCAGGAGGAGAATATCAAGGGGATGTACAGAAGGGAAGATATTTATACCATAAAGAACACCTCTCCTAAGGAATCATTTAGGCAGGTTGAGATGGTTCTTGAGAAGCTGAGGAAGGAAGATGAAACAGGCGATATATCCCGGAACATTTGACCCTGTGACCAACGGACATGTTGATGTGATAAAGAGGGCGGCCAGATTGTTCGGCAGAGTCATTGTAGCTGTTCATGAGGATTCTTCTAAGAGTTGTCTCTTCAGTGCTGAGGAGAGGATAAGACTTGTTAAGGAGGCTGTTAAGGGGATAAAAGGCATTACTGTAGAAGGCTTCTCAGGGCTCCTTGTTGATTACTGCAGGAGGAAGGGGGCTGATATTATTATACGCTCTTTAAGGGCTGTCTCTGACTTTGACTATGAGTTCCAGATGGCTGTTATCAATTCAGAGCTTTATAAGGATATTGACACTGTTTTTCTCATGACTGATAAGAGGTATTTCTTCCTTAGCTCGAGCATTGTTAAGGATGTCGCTATTAGGGGCGGTGACATTTCAGGGCTTGTTCCGCCTGCTGTCAGGGGATTAATCCAGGAAAAAGTTTCCCTGCTCCGTAAGTAATGAACATAATGCTCCGCCCAAGAGTAATTTTTTCCTCCTGGCCGAAAGATTTACCTAAGGGGCCATAGATAATACAGGAGATGCATATGTGCAGATAAATACCATCCTCTTATTCTCTGTGCCATGAGATTGTTGGCTCTTTTAATACTCCTGCTGGTTGCCTCGCAGTCCGCCCAAGCATTGTTCATAGATATCAGGGGGGTGAATGATTCTGCTCCTGCAATAATTGATTATGGTGAGAGCTGCCTGTTCAGGCTTGTAGGCACTGCAAATGGGAGTACATCTACTCTGTCGGATTACAGCTATGAGGTGGGCTACCTTAACGGGAGTGTCATGAGGAAAAGGGAGAGCCGCTCTCGCGGATGGAAGAGCCTCACCTTAAGCCCGGCTAATGACCTGCCCCTCTTCATAAAGGCATCCTCCCCTCTTGGAAGTGCTTCGCGCCTCGTCGTGTTCAGGGGGAGGGCTAAGGAAAAGAAAAAGAAGAGCAGTGCTGAGAGCATCATAAGGATAAGGCGCGTTAACAGCAGTAATGAGGGCATCTCTGTTGAGGCAGACATCATTAAAGGAGACACAAGGAGGAACAGCGTCAATTTTGTTCTGCTTGACAACGCCCGGGAGGTTTGGAGGAGCACCCTTCACATCTACAATGGAAGGGTTAATGCAAGGATTAATATTCCCTATATGCTGCCTCCTGCTGATTTGTCCCTTCTTGTTAAGGGGCTCGGAAAGCAGGAGGAGAGAAAAGTGGATAGTGCAAGGAGAGCCGGGAGTAAGGAGTGCTGGGTTGTTGTTGAGCCCGAAGAGGTGGTAATGAATAAGGGCAGGGCCCGCCTGAGCCTCCTTGTCTCAAACCAGATGAGGAGGAGAACTGCCCTCTCACTTAGTGTCAGGCTTTTCAGGAACTCGAAGGGTTATTCCAACCGGGCAGAGGCGGGCTTCTTCATTAAGGGGAGGAGTATTGAGGAGAAGCAGATTAGCATGGTGAGCAGTGCTGTGCCGGGTATTTACTGGCTTAATATAAATGGAGAAGCAGGGGTGGCTGGCAGCAGAGAGATATGCCTCATAAACAAGAGTGTTAAAGTTGCGGTTAAGGCGGCAAGAAAAACCAGGGATTCTAAAAAGAAGACATTAGGCAGGAGTGTTCCTCACAGGGAAAATAGGGGCAGGGCGGGAGTCGTTAAGGCGGACAATAAGGAGAGCGGCCAATCTCTAAGCAGAATTAACAGGACGATTCCTAATCAGGGGATTATTAGAAGTGTGAAAAGATACGCAGGAAGCTACTTTATCGCATTAACATTCATAGCCAACATAGCTGCCGCACTCTTTCTTGCAGGGGATATGGAAAGGGCGCGGTGACCTTTCATTGAGAGGGAGAAGAAAACTTTATAAACCACGCAGGGTTTGAGGATACAGAAATGCCGCCCGCAGGCGGATGATGTCAGGGAGGAGAAAATGATATTCAAAACTGGAAAGAAGGCGAAGAAGAAGAGGGTTAAGGAGAGCAGCGTGGATGAGGAGAAGAAGCAGAAGAAGAGCGAGTCAGAGAGGATTGAGGAGGGCGAGATTTTAATATCCGCGGTTATCGAGATTCTCGGGAAGCCGAAGAAGTTCATTCAGGACACGCTCAAGATTGTTATAGGGGAGATTAACTCCGGCGATGACTTTGAGATTATTGATAAGAGGATTGCAAGGGCAAAGAAGATAGAGGGGCTTTACTCCACATTTGCAGAGCTGGAGATGTGGGTCAAGAGCGCCTCCAGCCTTATAGGCTTCTGCTTTGATTATATGCCCTCAAGCCTCGAGGTCATACTCCCCACAGAGCTCAATATGAGGAGCAGCGAGTTCTCCGGGCTGATGAATGACCTTCTTGCGAAGCTTCACCAGACAGACATGGTGGCTAAGAATATGAAGCAGGAGAATGAGAACCTTAAGGCAAACGCGAACAACCTGCTGAAAAACATAGTAAGCCTTGCACTAAGCACAGGCCCTAAGGGGATTGAGGAGATTTCCAGGAGTACAGGGCTCGCCTCCCAGCACCTCAAGCCCTTCCTTGATGTGTTTGAGAAGGAGGGCAAGCTGAAGCTGAACAATGGGAAGTACGAGCTCCTTAAGGTGTTGTGATAATTATGGATGATTACAGGAGGAATCTCAGATTAAAGGTTGAGGCGCTCCTCTTCAGCAGCGGAAGGAGTATGAGCGTGGAGAGCATAGCAGAGATTACAGGGGCATCTGTAAAGGATACAGAGAGGGCCCTCAGGGAGCTTGAGGAGGAGTATAAGAGGAGGGAGACGAGCTTAACAATCATAAAGGACATTAAGGGCTACAGGATGAATGTTAAGGGGGAGTTCTCAGAGATAACAAGGAGGATAGTTGCAGAGACCGAACTTCCGAGGTCGGTGATTGAGACCCTCGCCGTCATCGCGTGGAAGCAGCCCATCCTCCAGTCAGAGATTGTGAAGATGAGGACGAATAAGGCGTACGACCATCTTAAGATGCTTGAGCAGCTCGGCTTTATCACGAGGGCAAGGAGCGGGAGGAGCATGGAGGTTAAGCTGGCCGATAAATTCTTCGACTACTTTGAGGTTGCAGGGGAGAAGGATATAAGGGAGGTTCTGAACAGCATAAACGAGCGCAGGATAGAGAAGAAGGTTAAGAGGAGGATGGAGAAGAGGGAGAAAAAGCTGGAGAGCGAGATAGTAACAGAGCCGGAGGAGGAGGCGGTAAAGGAGGAGCTTGATAAGATGGCGGAGGAGAGCGGAGAACAACTAGGAATGCTTCCTGTTTATGACACTGGCAGGGAGGAGAAAAAGAGGGATGTCAGGGAGATAAAAAAGGTGAAGGAAGAGGTGAAGGAAAAGAAGAAGCCCGAGGATGAGATGAGGCTTAAGGAGATTGAGGGGCTCTCAATGGGTGCTGCTAAGGAGTCAGGCGATTCCGAAGAGCTTAATGAAGAGGGTGGCGAGTCCGAGGAAGCTGAAGAACCCGCTGACATCAGTAAAGGTGGTGACGATAACCCCTGAGGCAACCGCAGGGTCTATTTTTAGGAGTCTGAGAATGATTGGTATTGTAATCCCTGTAAGGGATGCAACGAACATGTTTATTACCATTGCCATAAAGATTACTATTCCTATTATCGGCTGAGAGGCCCATTTCCAGGCGATGAGTCCTGTGAGCAGCCCTGTTACTGTCCCGTTGAACACCCCTGTGAGTATCTCCCTTGTGAATACCCTCTTAAAGTACATCTTGCTTATTCTTCCGAGGGCGAGTTCCCTTACCGTCACTGTTAATGTCTGGGTTCCCGCATTCCCTCCCATTCCTGCAACGATTGGCATGAATACTGCGAGCATGACGAACGCCTGTATTGTGTTCTTGAAAAGCCCCACGACAGAGGCTGCGAGGAATGCTGTTATGAGGTTTATGAGGAGCCAGGGGAGCCTGTTTTTAATCTTCGCACGGAAGGGGGTGCTCAGAGATTCGTTCTTGTCAATTCCTGCCATGTGGTAGATGTCCTCTGTGTTCTCCTGCTCTATCACATTTAGGACATCATCAACGGTAATCCTTCCCATAAGATGCCCTTTTGAATTTACGACGGGCATGCTGACGAGGTCGTACTTCCTGAACATATTGGCGACTTCTTCCCTGTCAACACTTGCTTCCACAGAGAAGAACTCCTTCTCCATTATGTCTCCTATTTTGTCGCCCGGCTTCGCCGAGAGCAGGGAGCCGAAAGGCACCACGCCGATGAGCTTCCCGTCATTATCGACTACAAACAAATTGTAGAAGTCCTCAACATTCCCCCTAGTATGCCTTACCCTTTGGATTATATCTCCTACACTCTCGTCCTCCCGCGCAGAGAGGGATTCAACCTCCATAAGCCCCCCTGCAGTTTCCGAGTGGTACTTTGAGAGCTTTTTTAGTGTGCTCGCAAACCTTAATGGTATCTCCTTGAGTATCTGCCTTACCAGCCTCTTGGGGAGGCTCATCACTATGTCCGTGGCGTCGTCAGACTTCAGTTTTGTAATCACCCTCGTGAGCTTCTCCCTCTTCAGATGGGAGAGTATCCTCTTCCTTGTAAGAGAGTCGACCTCTATTATAACATCCGCGGCTTTCTCTGAGTTAAGAAGCGAGAATATCCTTATTTTGTCATCGATAGAAACAGTGTTGAGGACATCTGCTATATCAACCGGGTGGGCTCTTCTAAGGAGTTTTTTTAGTGTCCGGTCATCCTTTTCAAGGGAGTCCTCTATCTCTTCAGGGGAAACTATCCTTTTGTAATTAACATTCATGGGAGAAGGGTGTTATGGTTGTATATAAATGTAATTAAAAATAAAAACTACTTTGCCTTGAGCTTTACGGGCTTCATCTCTTTCCATGCAAGGTCGAACAGCTCCTGGAGCGCAGTTGCGAAGAATGGAGTATTAACC
>WALR01000041.1 GCA_015522765.1 Candidatus Woesearchaeota archaeon
CTTCAGGAGTAACCCTCCTCAGAGATGAGATGCGCCTGCCCCTGAAGGGCCCCCCTGATGCTGTGAGAATTATTCTGCTTACATCCTCTTCCCGCTCCCCTTTCAGGCACTGGAAGATTGCGGAATGCTCTGAGTCAACAGGGATTATCTTGCCGTTGCCCTCTTCTGCCGCCTCCTTAAGTAGGTGCCACGCAGCGACAATACTCTCCTTGTTTGCTATTGCAAGGCTTTTGCCCCTCTTTAAGGCGTGAATAAACGCCTCGACCCCTGCCAGCCCCGAGTTGGCTGCAACAAGCACATCATAGTCATTGTCAGCTACCATAAGCAGCCCCTCCCTGCCGGAGAGAACCTCTCTCCCTATAATAGCAGAGGCTTTCTGTGCTTTTTCCCGGTCAAAAACGCATATCATGCCAGGATTAAATTCCTCTGCCTGCCTAAGCAGAAGTTCAATATTGCTTTTAGCACAGAGGGCTGACACAATAAATTCAGAACCTTCCTTGTTCTCCTCTCGTATGACATCCAGTGTCTGGGTGCCTATTGAGCCGGTAGAGCCGATAACCGCAATCTTAATAGGGGAATCCTTATTCACATTTACCACAGACAAAGAATACAAGCCCAGCTTTTAAAACTTTTGAAGAAAAAGTGTTTAATGGTGCCAAAACAAAAGATTTAAATAGAAGGTAGGTTATTCCAAGGGTAATACTTCTAATAGGGGCTAATCATTGCTTAAGGGAGCAGGGAAGCGAGGAAGCCTCTAAGAAGGAGATGAATGAATGCTTAATTTGAAGGGGTAATGGTTGATTCTGGTTTTTATGGGGGCAAGTGATAGGAGGAAGATGGTTAAAATGGATGATTCAAGACTTAAAACAGGGACTACAACCATAGGATTGGTGTGCAAAGACGGGATAGTTCTCGCTGCAGACAGAAGGGCAACGATGGGCTCTATGATTGCGACAAAGAAGGCCCAGAAGGTTTACATCATAAAGCCGAACATGGCCGTGACGATTGCAGGGACAGTCTCGGACATACAAATGATTATAAAGCTTATAAAAGCAGAGCTCTCGCTAAAAGAGATAAGGACCAACAGGGAGGCTGGCATTAAGGAAGCCGCAAATCTGCTTGCAGGCATAGTTTACGCAAACATAAGAAAGATGAGCTTAATCCCGGGCGTGTCCCAATTCCTTTTAGGCGGAAAAGACGAGAGCGGCTTTCACCTGTTCAACATATTCGTCGACGGAAGCCTTGAGGAGATTGACGACTTTGTGAGCTCTGGCTCTGGCTCTGTCTTTGCCTACGGCGTATTTGAATCTTCTTATAATAAGGAAAACAGCGTGGAGGAAGGAATTAAGCTTGCGGTAAAGGCGATAAACTCAGCCCTCCAGAGGGATACCGGCTCAGGAAATGGCATAGATGTGATAACAATAACTGATAAGGGCGTAAAGAAGGTTTATGAAGAAGAACTTAAATCCAGGTTAACAGGATAAGTGCTTTGTTTTTGCAGGGCTTATTTTTATTGAAGTGGTGCGTATGCCTAATAATTTGTGGTTCTAAGAGAGAGATACAGTTTTTAAGGTAGTTAAAACAGCAGGGTGGAATTATGAGCAGCATAATAAGTGAGATTACAAAGATGTTGCCTGAGGGCAAGATAAGCGAGGCCTGTTTTGAGGGTGCAAACATAGTGATATACACGAAGGACAGGTCTTTCTTTCTTAACAATGAGGGGACAATAAAAAGGGTGGTGGATGAATTCAAGAAGAGGGTCGAGCTCAGGCCTGACCCAAGCATAACCCTGGACATGGAGGAGGCAGAGAAGATAATTAAGGAGATAATGCCAGAGGAGGCGAACATAAGCAATGTCATATTTGACCCCCAGAGGAGCCAGGTTGTAATAGAAACAGAAAAGCCGGGCATTGCAATAGGCAAACAGGGGAGCCTTTTAAGGGAGATAAGAAAGAGAACCCTCTGGGTTCCTGTGATAAGGAGGACTCCTGCTCTAAGAAGCAAGCTTATAGAAACATTGCGCTCGGTCATTTATAAGAATTCTGATTACAGAAGAAAATTTCTAGACAGGATAGGCCACAGGATATATAATGGGTGGATAAGGGAGAAGAAGAACGAATGGGTAAGAATATCTTATTTAGGGTCGGGAAGACAGGTTGGGAGAAGCAGCCTCCTCCTCCAGACGCCTGAATCAAGGGTTCTGCTTGACTGCGGCGTTGATGTGGCTGCATCTGACTCCAATATGTACCCCTATCTTGAGGCTCCGGAGTTTGACATAAAGGAGCTGGACGCGGTAGTGATAAGCCACGCCCACCTCGACCATTCAGGACTGCTGCCCTATTTATTCAAGTACGGATACAGGGGTCCGGTGTACTGCACAGAGCCGACAAAGGATGTCATGGCACTGCTCCTTCTGGATTTCATAAAGATTATGAGAAGCGAGGGGAAGGAGCCCATCTTTACAAGCGACGATGTCGAGGAGATGATAAAGCACACCATCACAATCAATTATGACGAAGTGACAGACATTACCCCTGATGTGAGGCTGACACTATACAACGCAGGGCACATACTCGGAAGCGCTATGGTGCATCTCCATATAGGCAACGGGCTTCACAATATACTCTACAGCGCAGACATAAAGTTCGGGCCCACATCCCTGCTTAACCCCGCGGTAACCCAGTTCCCGCGACTCGAGACTCTGCTTCTGGAATCAACATACGGGGGAAAGGACAACATTCTGCCGTCAAAGAAGGAGTCAGAGCAGATGCTGGCGGAGATAATAATCGAGACAGTTAAGAGAGGGGGCAAGGTGCTAATACCCGTCCTCGGGGTTGGAAGATCCCAGGAGGTGATGATGATTGTTCATAACCTTATTGAGAGCGGGAAGCTGGAGAAGGTGCCTGTGTTCCTTGACGGAATGGTATGGGATGTCACGGCCATCCATACCGCCTACCCAGAGTTTCTCAACAATTATGTTAAGAAGAAGATATTCCATAAGAATGATGACCCATTCCTCTCAGATGTTTTTAAGAGGGTTGGAAGCTCAAAGGAGAGGAAGAGCATTATAGAGGAGACAGGGCCCTGCATAATACTTGCAACCTCGGGCATGCTTGTGGGCGGCCCAAGCGTGGAGTACCTGAAGGAGCTGGCCAGCGGCGCCATGCATTCCCTTGTGTTTGTGAGCTATCAGGGGGAGGGCAGCCTCGGAAGGAGAATCCAGAGGGGAGAAAGGGAGTTAATATTCACCACGGGCAATAGGCAGGAGATGGTAAAGTTAAATATGAATGTTTTTACCATTGAGGGATTCAGCGGCCACAGCGACAGAAGACAGCTTATGAGCTTTGTTGCGAAGTGCCAGCCCAGGCCGAAGAGGGTGATTGTAAATCACGGGGAATCATCGAGATGCCTTGATTTAGCAAGTTCTATCCATAAGGTGTACAGGGTAGAGACCTCTGCGCCGAGGAATCTTGAGGCTGTTCGTCTTAAGTAAGGGTTTTTTATTATTTCTTTAGGTATATAAC
>WALR01000042.1 GCA_015522765.1 Candidatus Woesearchaeota archaeon
GACAGCTAAGAATGTTCCTTATCATACTTATTCACTGGATAAATGCTACGCTCTCCTTAACACCGGCCCCCTTGGAATAAGCGACTTCGAGGCGGAGCGCAGGCAGGCCCAGTACGGAAAGAACAGGTTCACCGAGCCGCCCAAACCCTCCTGGGTGATTAAGCTGCTGAGCCAGTTTAAGAACATGTTTTCCATCCTCCTTCTGATAGGGGCGGCACTCTCCTTTTTCGGGGAGCTGATGAGCCCGGGGAACGGCTCCTTTTATGTGGGCATTGCCCTTGTCGGCGTAACAATTCTCAACGCACTGTTCACCTATGTTCAGGAGTACAAGGCAGAGAGGGCGATGGAGGCGTTTAAGAATCTGCTCCCCCAGAGGATAACAGTCGTGAGGAACGGGGTTGAGAAGGATGTGCTCGCAGAGGATGTCGTTCCAGGTGATATCATCGTGTTAAAGGAGGGGGACAAGGTTCCTGCCGACGGAAGGGTGACTGAATGCACCCTGCTTAAACTTGACCACTCCGCGCTGACGGGCGAGTCAGAGCCCAAGCTGCGCTCGGTTGAGCCGACGAGCAGGGACAAGATGAAGACGAGGAACATGGTGTTCTCAGGGACGCTTGTCCAGTCAGGAAACGGCAGGGTGGTTGTTACGGCAATAGGCGACTCCACAGAGATGGGGAAGATTGCGAGCATGACCCACACCGTCAAGGAGGAGACCTCAAAGATAAGGAAGGAGCTGGCGCATTTTGTAAGGGTAATATCCTACATAGCAATCTTCCTGGGATTCTCCTTCTTCGCACTCGGCTTTGTGATAGGGAGAACATTCTGGGAGAGCATGGTGTTTGCGATAGGAATCATAGTCGCCAATGTGCCTGAAGGATTGCTCCCGACAGTAACACTGACCCTTGCCCTCGCTGCGAAGCGCATGGCGAAGAACCACGCCCTTGTAAAGGACATGGAAGCGATTGAGACCCTTGGAGGCGTCACAGTGATATGCACTGACAAGACAGGGACGCTCACAGAGAACAGGCTCAGCGTCGAGTACGCCCTTGTAAACGACACCCTTTACGACGCGGAGAAGAATAAGATGAATGTTGAGAAATCAGCTAAAAGATTATTCAGGACCACAACAGGAAAGTTCATTTATGCGTTGTCTTTATGCAACAACGCCCATTACACGGCTGACGGAAAGCAGGTAAGCGGGGAGCCGACTGAAGCCGCGCTCCTCTCATTTGCCTCCAAACTCATAAAGCCCGCGGCCATAAGAAGGCTCTACCCCAGGGTGCATGAGGTGCCATTTGATTCTGAGAAGAAGTACATGGTTACTGTCAATGATATAGGGGGGAAGGCGTACGCGTTCCTTAAGGGCGCCCCGGAGGTTGTGCTTGACCACTGCACACGCATGGAGATAAACAACAGGGTTCAGCCGATTAAGGAGAAGGAGAAGATTATGGAGAGGAATAACGAGCTTGCACATAAGGGTTATCGCATATTAGCGGTTGCGTATAAGAAGACAGAAACGACGAGGGAGAGGACTCTTAAGGGTGCGGGCTACATATTCCTAGGGATGATAGCCCTTCAGGACCCCCCAAGAAAGGAGGTTGCAAACGCTGTTAGGATGGCCTACCAGGCAGGGATTAAGATTATCGTAATATCAGGGGACCAGCCCAAGACAGTAGAGGCGATTGCCAGAAAGGTGGGCATTGCGAAGAATCCCGCCATTATCACGCACAGCGAGATTGCATATATGAGTGACGAGAAGCTCAAACGCCTCTTCAGGGAGCGCAGGGAGGTTATCCTTGCACGCGCACTGCCAAAGGACAAGCTGAGGACAGTCCACATCCTTCAGTCGATGGGAGAGGTGGTCGCTGTTACTGGAGACGGTGTGAACGACGCGCCTGCACTCAAAAGGGCTGATGTGGGGATTGCAATGGGCTCTGGCACAGAGGTTGCGAGGGAGGCAAGCAACATTGTCCTTCTCAACGACAACTTCGCCACCATAGTCAACGCTGTGAAGGAGGGAAGAACTATCTACGATGATATCAAGTACTTCATTATTTATGTTCTCACAAGCAACACCCCTGAGATTGTTCCGTTCTTGTTGTTTGTTCTCCTCGGGTGGCCCCTTGCGCTGCCTGTTCTCCTCATACTCGCCATTGACCTCGGCACGGATATGCTCCCTGCAATTGCTCTTGGGATGGAGAACCCTGAGAGGGATGTCATGAAGCAGAAGCCGCGGAGTCTCAGGGCGAAGCTGCTAAGCTGGAGGATGATTGCGAGGTCCTACGGATTTATAGGTCCGCTGCAGACAGCTGCCGCCTACCTAATGTTCTTCACAGTGCTCTTCACAAACGGCTGGCATATGGGGATGCCCCTAGCTGTCACCTCCCTGCTTTACAGGGAGGCAGTCAGCGCCTTTTTTGCCACGATAATAATCACCCAGATGTTCAACCTCTTCGCCTCAAGAACCATGCGGACATCCACATTCAGGAAGCCTCTCAGGAATCCCATGCTTTTTGCGGGGATAATTGCAGAATCAGTTATTCTCGCGCTTATCGTATTCTGGCATCCATTTCAGGTTGTGTTCGGCACTGCACCCTTCCCTTTCAGGCTCCTCCCCTGGATGGCAGGCACGGGGGCATTGCTCCTTTTAGCAGAGGAGCTTCGCAAATGGATTGCGGCAAGATACGGCTGGTTCATTGTTGAGTAAGAGAAAAGGGAAACAATTAAAAATAAATGTTGTTAATAGGTGGTTATGGGAAAGGTGAACACGCTTAAGATTACCTGGCTGTTCGTCCAGCTCTTCATCATATTCAAGAGCTATGACCTGCTTAACAAGAGCACTGGCATGTCTTTCAGGACATTCCTCCTTGTCGCATTTATCCTATTCTGGATTATAAACTACCTCGCGTCAAAGCTCTATCTGGCAAGGGACATCCCCCACACACTCCTGAGAACGATTCTGCCTGTGCTTAAGCCCTCTGCTGACTGGTTCACCATAGGCATAATCACCGGCGTGGCGGTTGGTTTCTTTGTTGGGAGGGGCATCCCGGGTGCGCTGTCGCTACTGCTGCTCCTCGTGATTGCAGGGGCATCATTCAAGCTGCTTACACTTAAAGGGGAAGAGGAGAAGATGTGGGGGGCGATTGTTCTGAGCATCGGCTTCGGGATTATCACGGCTTCCCCGCTTTTCTCAAAGTCTGCCTTTTTAGTGCTTTTCGCTTTTGGCTACATCATCCTTTACATTGTTTCAGAGGACAGCGGCATTTAGGTTGCGTATGCCGGCCGCCCATCGTATGGCGGGGGATGGTTATAATAGTTTCCTGTCTCATACTTCTTCTTTTTCCTCTTATCCTTTTGCTCCATGACCCTGG
The DNA here is from genome assembly GCA_015522765.1 of Candidatus Woesearchaeota archaeon. GTDB lineage: Archaea > Nanobdellota > Nanobdellia > Woesearchaeales > WALR01 > WALR01. The sequence continues at coordinate 3,372 of WALR01000042.1, forward strand.
CATATACCCAGTTGTTCACAAATATGCTCTGAAGGAGCCTTGTGTAAAGGTTCTTGTGGAGGGTCATCTGAATCCAGTGGAGCGGGAAAAGGTTCTTGAAGACGCTCTTGGTTTCGTCAAGCCACTTCCCCTTTACCTTTGTATAATACATATATCTCAGATAGCCCTTAATCTTTTTTGGGGAGGCCAGGGCCTTAAAGAATCCTATCCTGTTCTGGAAGTAGCTGAGCGTGTTGTACAAGAGGTTGTAGGGAGGGATTAGGAGGGGGTTAAAGAGCAGTGTTGTGGCTGTGCCTGCAAGAATCCTCTGGACGGTGCTGCTCGCACTTAGAAATGAGAATGCCGAGCCCGTTGAGAATATAGGTGAGGAAAGCTTTTTCAGGTAGCCCGGCAAAGAAAAGATGGCGATGTCGCCGTAGCCCATTCTCTGCCCATGGTTAAATGTCCTTATGAGTTTGTTCCAGGTGAACTTCTTTCTTTCCTTCTTCGCGTTTTTGTACTTGTTCATAATAAAGCCGAAGGTTGGGATCATGCTCGTTGCGACTATTTTCGCGGGTAGCAGCTTGAGCTGGAGGTAGAGCGAGGCTGCGAGTCCGCCTATGTCTAATGCTTTTTTGAACAGGCCGCTCCTGCTCTCCATTTTCTCCTCCTGGACGGCTGAAAGTTCTTCCACCTCTCGTGCTATCCCCTCAAGGTCTTTTGGAAGGCGGCTTTGTTCTTCAGGCGCGGAGTTGCTGAGTTCATCTATTTTTTCATTAAGCGTGCCTGCCATCAGGTTCACCACTTCTTAACTTTTTATTATTCTATAGTGGTGAACATATAGAAGGAGATTATTAATGTTTGCACCTGACTTTTTAACATACAATTAAACTATCAGAGAAATATGTGAATTTGTAAAATTCAATAGGCTCTGGCGAAATAGACAAGGGTCGTGGGCTTCTTGCCGCATATGACACAGGGCTCGTCCCTTTTTTTTCCATACTCACTGAGGGGTATGAGACGGGGGGTTGCGCCAGTCTCTTCCTTTATCTTCTCCTCGCAGTCAGAAGAAAGAGAGCAGTACGCCTTAACCATCATGCCCCTCTTTATGGCATCCTTAAAATCGTTGAGGTTGTCCACTTTAATCATATGCTCGTTCACCCTTTTCCTCGCCCTCTCAAGCATGGCCGACTGGATTTCACCAAGCAGCGAGACAACCCTGCCTGCCAATGCTTTTTTACCCACAGAAATCCTCTCACCTGTGTCCCGCCTTACAATCACCGCCTTCCCCTCTTTGATGTCCCTGGGGCCTGCCTCGACCCTGAGGGGGACGCCCTTTAACTCCCACTCATGAAACTTCCAGCCAGCGGTATAATCGCTGTCGTCAAGAAGCACCCTTACGCCCTTTTCTTTAAGCGCATCGTATAGCTCATTTGAATACTTCAATATGTCTCCCTCAGCTCCCTTAAAGAGTATCGGGATAATCACTGCCTGAACAGGGGCAATCCTCGGCGGAAGGACAAGGCCCTTGTCATCGCCATGCACAAGAATCATTCCTCCTATCATCCTCGTGCTGACACCCCATGAGGTCTGCCAGGCATACCGCTTCTTCTCATCCCTGTCAAGGAACTGGATATTAAACGGCTTTGAGAAGTTCTGGCCGAGATGGTGGCTGGTCCCCATCTGGAGCGCCTTTCCATCGGGCATTAAGGATTCTATTGTAAGGGTGTATTCAGCGCCTGCAAACTTCTCTGACTCTGTCTTTCTCCCCTCAAATACAGGAACAGCAAGATACTCCTCCACGAAATTTTTGTATATATGGAGCATCTTAACCACCTCTTCCTCTGCCTCCTCTTTTGAGGCATGCACAGTGTGCCCCTCCTGCCAGAGGAACTCCCTTGTCCTAAGGAAGGGCCTGGGATACTTGAACTCCCATCTCACAACAGAGCACCACTGGTTAATTAAGAGGGGGAGATCCCTCCAGCTCCTCACCCACCTCGAATAGCTGTCATATATTATTGTCTCTGATGTAGGCCTTATGGCGAGCCTCTCATTGAGCTTATGATTCCCTGCTTCTGTGACCCATGCAACCTCAGGGGAGAACCCCTCTATGTGCTCCTTCTCTTTCATAAGGAGGCTCTCAGGGATAAGAAGGGGGAAATAGGCGTTTTTATGACCCGTTGCCTTGAATTCTGCATCCAGAACCCTTTGGATGTTCTCCCATATCTCATAGGAATAGGGCTTAAGAACCATGCATCCTGACACAGGAGAGTAATCCGCCATCTCTGACTTAATAACTACCTGGGTGTACCACTCGCTGATATTCTCTGACTTTTTAACAGTGAGCCCGATTGTCTTTTTATCTGCCCTGCCTGAATCTGCTGTTTCTTTCTTTTTATTCCCCATGCACCCCTAAAGATTGCGTTCATTTAAAAATTTTCTTATTATGCAGGGCATCGCCCTTATACAAAGCTGAGCAGCCCCTTCTGGAGCAGGAATATCAGGGCGAGTATGTTTATGATTCCCACTGAAAAGCCGTGGAGAATCAGAAAGAGGTAGAGGGCGATAAGCACATCAAGAACGCTTGCAATATCGCCGCCGAGGGTGAACATCCCGCCCTTAAACAGGAGGGCAAGTGCGATAATCCGGACTATAAGCTGGGGGAAAGAGGAGGGAGAGAGGAATACCAATGCTGCTGCCAAATCAATCAAACCGAGTAAAGATGTGAACAAATTAACACCCCCTATTAATGTCTAATAAAACAGCGCTCCCATGATTACAAAAAGGAAGAGGAGGGAGAAAGATAAGAGGAGAAGGCTTAACGCCTTATTACTGCTTGAATTAAATTGGTTTATCAGCCACCTTACAACAAGTGAAGAGGCGAACATCAGGAGGAAAAGCAGGAGTGTCTTAACGAGAGGAAGGAATGAGACGGTGAAGGAGGCGAGGGCAAGAAAGGCGGAGAGCATAATGAGTGTTCTTATAAAGCCCATTTCATCTACCCCTGAGAAAAGCCTCTCCTCATAGACGAAGAGGGACGCCACTGCCTCGTGGGGCTCTATTAATGCCCCCTTATCGTAAATCTTCATTCTAACCACTACAGTAAATAGTAAAACCCCATAAGAAGGGCGGCTGAGACAAGCCCTACTTTAAGGGCGTAGCCTAAGTCATGCTTGCTAGGAGGACTTACAGCCTTCTCCCTGTAATCGCGGTATAATTTATTGGTCCTCCCGCCAAGCCCTTCATCCTCACCCATCACCCTTTTGAGAAGCATAGTTGGATGCTCCCTTAAATTGTATAATCGTGCCAATTCCTGCTGGGCGCGCTCTCCGGGCTCATTCTTTAGAAGACTATCCACATACTGCTTAAACAGCCATGCATTACCCTGGAGGGGGCTCTCGGGGCTGGAAAACTGGTTGTAGAACGAGAAGAGCTCCTCATTGGATGGTTGTCCTGTCTCCTTTGCGCCTGCCATAAAACCACTTTTTAAATTGGATATTACAGCCAATGGATGGTTAATTAGTATTTAACTCTTTCTAAAACAGCATCAGAGGAGTAAATCAAAGTTAAAAGAAAGGAAACAGTATAAGAAATACTTTTTATTGCTTCATTAAATAATCAACAGCCGCATCTTGGGTATCATGTACTCGCAGAAAGTCTTTGATACTATAATGGCGGGTTGGAA
>WALR01000043.1 GCA_015522765.1 Candidatus Woesearchaeota archaeon
ACCTCAAAGTAAATAAACGAAAGATTTATAAATTTCAGAGTAACAGGCTCTCTCATGGTTCACAACAAGATTATCAAGCATCTAGAGATTGCACTTAAGAGAGCGGAAGAGCTTGCAGAGGAGAACTCTAAGAAAGGGGTTTATACTACTGAAGAAGCCAAGAAGCTCAATTTACTCGGTTTTTTGATAGAAGGGGCTCTTCAGACAGGTGAGAACTGGCAACTTCTCCTGGGCAAAATTAATGATGTGCTTGGAGAAGAAAGAGAAGGTATTAAGGGCACTGGTGCTGAGGAAGATATTAACAATGTCACTAATCATGTTGACGAGATGATAGCAAGTGTGAGTACCTTGAATAGGAATCTATCTTCTTTAAGCGGTGAGCTAGACAAAATAGAAGAAAAGATAAATGAGGTGGATAATGCGAAGTTAGATGAGCTAATAAAGAAGTTTAGGGGTCATATAGACCAAGTCAGAGATGAGCTCAATAAATTAAGCAATATTGATGAAAAAATAAAAGGCAAGCTTAATGAAGCATTCGGCAAGGCAAAGAAAAAGCTTATTGATGATAAGAAGAAGGGTCTTATTACACGTAAGGATTCCGTTCTTCCCCGGTTTTTGGAGGAAGTTGAAGAAATTGAAAAAAAATTGGATTAATAAAGGTTTGGAGTGAAAAATGGCAGAACAAACAACACCAAACTCAATTGACAGGCTTGTTAATGAGGTATTAAACGAGATAGGAAAGTCGCATATGCGAATAGCCATGACCGCGAATAAGCTGGATAGTGTGTTATCCAAGGTTGATAAAAATAAATATGTGTCAGAGGTTATTAATTCGATTGAAGATGCCGAAGTTGATGCTTTAAATGACTATTTTGGCACAAATATGAGCAAGGAGGAAATGGAGAAGGCACACCCTGAAAGTTTTTTAAGTGGGAACCAACTCAAGAGGCTGCTCATGACAAATAATCTCATCGGCGAAAAGTTTGATCAGCCTGCACGCAATCAAGTGATAGGCGCGATTATAAGTAGACTACACACAAAGGCTTCTCAATACTTCACCACTGTCATCGGGCATAAATATGATGCGGTTGGTGAGTTAAACAAAAACAATTTTGCATATCGTCTTGCAAAGCGTATAGCAGAGGAGGTAGGTAGGGAGTATGAATTTGAGGGAGACAAACCCGTCACGCCTAACCAGTTTTTAGGAGTGGACCCGGATCAGTTTGTCGCTTCCTATTATGAACCTAGGCGTGACGCCCTATATATGAAAAATGAGGAACTTGTGAGGAGAACCAAGGATCCTCTAGCTCTTATGGAGAAAAAATATCAGTCTCCCAGTTCAGAAGGTTATAAGCCGGAAACAACGGAAACAAAGAGGAAGGCGGCTTAATCTTAAATTTTCCTCTTAAAGAATTTGTTGTATTCTTTGTAGCCCTTTTTCTCCCAGAATCTGACGGCTTCCCTGTCAAGTGAGTGGGTTGAAACCGTAGTCCAGGAGATATTATTCTTTCTAAACCACTCGATGGCTTTATCCAGAAGCAGAGTTGCAATATGCCTGTTCCTGTATCCCTCCAAAATATAGGTCTCAGAGATATAGCCCGTTTTCTTCAGGAATGGTTCTCTCTCCTTGATTTCTGCCTTCAGATAACCCGCGCATTTTTCCCCTTCAAACACCAAAAATATTCTTTTGGAGAAGTCCTTAATTGTCCTTAGTGTTCTTTCCAGGTGATTCTCTGAATTAAACCAGCTCTCATCTATCTTGTCAATGGGGTCCATTAAGTCCCATTTTCTGAATAATTTCAGCTCAAATTTCATTATGAGCTTTGCATCATCCTCTCCCGCAGTCCTGATTTTCATCTTCTGTGCATTAAGAGTATTAAGATAAAACCTCTACTCCTGCAACTCCTCGTATTCTTCCTCTTTCTTGAGGTTGTCCCAGAAGTGTTCGCATCTTGTCTCTGTTTCGCATATAATGTTAAGCTTGCCAGGGGCGTCGTAGTGGGCGACCATTGTCTCAGTGTCCATGACATAATCGGCGTTTCTTATCTGCTCTATAACCCTGTTAAGCTCTTCCATATCCTTAACCTTTACCTTGACCAGCACATCCTTCCTGCCCGTTATTGTGGATGCTTCAACAATTAGGGGGTGCTTGCTCAAGTAGTAGGTGAAGTCTCTCTGGGTGATATTGTTCTTTTTGAGGTGGGTGTAGAGGAGTTTTATTAGGATGTACGCCGAGATTGTCCTGCCGAGTTTTTCTTCAGCTATCTTGGTGTAGTACCCTCTTATTATTCCCTCTCTCTCAAGCTTTTGGAGCCTGGAGTAAACTGTTGTCGGAGCTATCTTTGTAATCTTAGAAATCCTTCTTATAGGCATCTTGGCGTTTTTCTCTATTGCCTTTACTATTAAGTAGTCTATTCTGTCCATCTTGGAACGGATGTTCAGCTTATATAAAAATATTTCTATTCTTTACTTATTTTTGATTATATCCTGAACAAGAGAAAAATTTAAATAACTGGTTAACTATCCTAGAGTAGTGTCGAAACGCATGCTTATTGGCCAGAGTTCCATTTAATCCATTGAAGAATAAATACAACTCCGATTGTAGAGGGGGTAAACATAAAAAAAGAAATATGCATGTCAGTGGGAGGGGATAAAAAAGCCAATAATCCAAATAAAGATAAAGCTCTTAATGATTCTGAACATGTGTTCATTGCATATCCTCTTTCTTTTCCGTCTTTTCGAATTATATCCATCATCACTCATAACCTAAGTAAAATTTACGGGGCAATCCAGCTTTATTACAAACAATCCGAAGGATTTTCATAATTTTTGTAAAAATTGATAATTAAGGAGGGGAATGAGCTTGTAAAAGAATTTGGGGGTGTTAAAATGGCGAGGATACCATACTCGGACTTACTCATAATATCTAACCTACGAAAAGACGGCAGAATCACATTAACAAAGCTCAGTAAGAGGACAGGAATACCAATAAGCACAATATTCGACAAGATAAAATCAAAGAAACTGGGCATAATAAAGGGGTTCTCCGCAATGCTTGACTTTGTAGAGATGGGCTTCTCCACCCTCGCTTTTATACTGATAAAAGTAAACAAGGAGGACAGGGAGCAGCTTTCAAGATTCCTCGAGAGGAACCTCTTCGTTAATTCCCTGTTCAAAGTTAATAACGGCTACGACTTCCTGTTCGAAGGGGTATTCAAAAACCTCAAGGAGCTGGAGGACTTTTATGAGGATATAGAAGACAAATTCAGGGTAAAATCAAAACAGATTTTTTATGTGATTAACGAGCTAAAAAGGGAGGGCTTCCTCTCCAGACCGGAGCTATTAGACCTGATAATCCCCCCTGAGGAGGAGAGAAACATTTCCAAAAGCAAGGTAGCTGTTGAGGCGTCCAACCCTGCAGAAGGGGCAGAGCTCAAAAAGATGGTCGTTGATTACTGAGCTTACACAAGCTTAAGGTCAGCTGTTATCTTATCTATCTTCTCCTCATCGTCAGGACCTATGGCCAGACTAACAATTGTACCGGGAGCAACAGTTGTCCTTCCGGCGTCAGTAATCAGCGCATTCACCAGCCCCTTACTATCAGCCATCTCCCTGTAGTGCATCAGCTCTTTAAGATTCTCAACCTTCACCACGACCTTTTTTGCCCCTTCCCTCCTCCACTCTTCCCTTATATCAGGCGGGCTTCTGAGCGCAGCCTCGAGACTGGCATGGCTGACAACGACGGCGAACTTGCCCTTTGGTAGTTTAAGGTCTTTCCTTGTTATCACTATCTGTTTTAGCCCCATAATCGTGTCCCCTGTTACTTTTTTATCTTCTTCATTGCTTCAAGTATCTCAATGGGAATTGCAAAGACAACAGTGTTGCTCTTGTCAGAACTTAAACTGTTCAGCGTTTCGAGAGTTCTCAGGTGGAGGGCGCCCTCTGATTTTGCAAGCGTCTTTGCAGCGAGGGCGATGTTAGTTGCAGCAACCATCTCCCCCTTCGCCTTTATTATGACCGCCCTCTTCTCCCTCTCAGCTTCTGCTTCCTTGGAGATAACCCTTTTCATGTCGTCAGGGAGCTCTATGTCCTTTATCTCAATCTTTGTTATCTTAATACCCCAAGGATCGGTATCCTTATCGACTATCTGCCTTATCTGTCCTGATATCTGCTCCCTGCCCTGAAGAACGCCGTCAAGCTCGAACTCCCCTATTATGTTTCTCATGGTTGTCTGGGCGAGCTGGGAGACAGCATAATTGAAATTCTCCACCTCGAGGATGGCTTTGGTCACATCACTGACCTTATAATACAAGACAGCATTCACCTTTATGGAAACATTGTCCTTGCTTATGCATTCCTGGGAGGGAACATCAACTGTCTTTACCCTCATGTCAACTTTTTTGTAGCTCTGGATGATGGGCATAATAATCCTCAGGCCAGGGTTCATCACACCGGTGTATTTACCCATTGTAAACCTGACACCCCTCTCATACTCATTAATTATCTTAATGCCCCCTAAAATGTAAATGACAACCAATCCTATGACCCATGTTAAAAAATTCATATTCATCCCCCCTTTCTCTTGTTATCCTCTAATTCTCTCATGTTAATCTTATGTTTCAAATTGCTCTTTACCCAATTAACTTATTCTGAGAAGAT
>WALR01000044.1 GCA_015522765.1 Candidatus Woesearchaeota archaeon
CCGGTTATCATATTCTTCAAAAATTCTACATGGCCTGGCGTGTCTATTATAACATAATTTCTTTTTGATGTCTTAAAGAATATTTGAGAGGTATCAATTGTCATATTTTGCTCTCTCTCTTCCTTGAAGTAGTCCATAACAAAAGCGAATTCTAAATCTTTACCTAACTCCTTACTGATTTTCTTCAGCTCCTGCTTCTTCTCAACAGGCAGCGAATCAGTATCATAAAGCAGCCTTCCGATTAAGGTTGATTTACCATGATCAACATGTCCTACAATAACAATTTTCATACTGTCATCGTCTTCACTCATTGCTAACCTTCCCCCATTCTATCCTATTCCATACCCTCTCATGAAGATAATAGAATAAAAGTTTAGCGAAAATTTCAATAAACCCCACGCTAAAAGCGATATATAAATTCCCTGTAAGAAAGAAAACCAGGGAGATAGTGGTTAGTGTGGCAACAACTCTCCAGCTGACCCCCTTAACTATACTTCTCATCGGGCTATCCCCCACCTTTCTCATTTTTATCGTCCGGAATACTCAGCATGTAGCATCACATATAACCGAGAGACCTCAGTTTCTGCATCACATAAGTGCTTTCCTTATCCTGAGCCCTTCCTGCCCTCTCAGCTGTTTTTGTTATCTTAAGCTCATGAACTATCTTCGCTACGCTATCCGCGTCAGAGTCCACCGGGCTGCAGCAGGGTTTACACCCAATGCTTCTGTAGCGTTTGCCATTCTTGGCAAAATAAAGCTCCACCACAGGGATATTCTCTCTTTGGATATACTCCCACACATCAAGTTCGGTCCAGTGGAGGAGGGGGTGAACCCTGATATGCTGGCCCTCTTCCTGCTTAGATTTATGCTGGCTCCACAATTCAACAGGTTGATTCTTGTAGTCCCATCTAAAATCGCTGGTACGGGGACTGAAATACCTTTCCTTAGCCCTGATTCCATGTTCATCTCTTCGTATACCCAAGAGCAAAGCCTTAAGATTGTATCTTATTATCGCATTTTTAAGCGGGACAGTTTTTAATTGGTTACAGCACTTGAATTTACCCATGTGCGGACCCATCCCCTGCTTTAGGGCGGCCTCATTCCTCGCAATAATCAATTTTAAGCCCCACTCCTTAGCATATTTATCACGGAACCTGTAAATCTCAGGAAATTTATAACTGGTGTCTATATGCAGAACAGGGAAGGGTATCTTACCAAAAAAAGCCTTTCTGCACAACCATAAGAGGGTAGTGGAATCCTTACCTATGGACCATAAAGCAGCAATATCTTTGAACTCTTTATACGCCTCCCGTATTATGTATATACTTTTATTCTCAAGTTTGTCCAGATGGTTCATCTCAACACCTCCCCCTCCATGTTTTCTGTGGGTTCAATATCAAAAAAACTGAGGACTGTGGGGGCTATGTCCAGCAGGGTTGGCATCTTCTTCCTTATGCTAAAATTAGCGAAGAACACCCCCGGAACATGTGTTCTGTCAACTAAATGGTCTCCCCTCCATTTACCTGTATTCTCGAAAATAATTTCCGGGTCCAAGCCGCCCACCGCATTTTTCCACGACATCCTGTAACCTTCATGAAAACCGAGTACAATGTCAGGGGCAATGGAAGAGTACTCTCCTTTATAAATATCTTTGCTATCATAAACATTTGTGAGTACTGCTTTCCCATCATCTTTTATGCCTCTTAACTTCCTCATAATCTCTTTCTTTAAGTTCTCGGCGTCATCTTTTTCCACTATGCCCCTGCCGTCCCTCCCCTTTAAGTTAAGGTAAAGACTGGTGAATCCCAAAGAGTAGGCATATGTGTTATCCCAGTCCACAAATTCAAACAAAGATTTCTGAGAGGTTTCATCTTTCAACTTCATATATCCCTCCTCAACAAGCCAGGAGTTTATATTAACAGCCCTCTTGAAATCTGTGAAGCCATGGTCAGAGATTATGAGCAGGGGTGTGTCCTTGTCGATTCCGGCCATAACACCGCCAAGAAACTTGTCCTTATTAATGTAGTATTCCTTTATTTCCTCCGGCACCCCGTTGCTAAAGTCCTTTTTCATACCATTCCGCCAGAATATGTGCTGGAGCCTATCCCCTGCGTCAAATACAAAGGCCAGAGCGCCTTCTTTAAACTGTCCGAACTCGTACGAGAACATTTTTTCTCTTTGTTCCTCAATCTGCTTAATCTGCTCCAGAAAAACAGACTCCGGCAGCCGATTCTCAGTAACTGCTTTAGTGTCCTCAGGCATACCAAGGGTATAAAACAAGCCCATCTTCTCAACAAGCCTCTTACCGTATTCCTTGGGGTATGTTATGCTGAAGAACTGGTTCTCAGGGTCTATCTGTATAGAGGTCATATACATGCGGAATATTGGCTTGTGCGACAAAAGGTAAACTCTGAAGATACCATACGCCTCAAATAGAAGACCAAGTTTAAATTTCACTCTTATAATCTCACTCCACGAGTTAAGTTTTACAGGATATGCTTTTCCCTCAATCTCCAGTATTGCCCCCTCTTCAGTAAGCCGTATTTTCAAGGGGATGCGCACATCCATAAGCCCGCTACTCTTTCGTATTACAGGGCCAGAGATATAGGTAAGCGCCTCATTATCGCGGATTTCCAGAGGGACTATTTTTTCCTTTCCCTCTTCATCACCCTTTAATTCTTCAGTGGTGTAGAATGCGTAACTATTAAGCAACCCCTTAATATCAACTACTCCCAATCCGGATAAAAGCCTGCCCCGTATCTGCTCTGCGGGAAAAGTAACCGGCCATCTGATAACAGAGGAGGATATATTATGCCTGCTCAGGATTCTCCAGAACGGTTCTCCCCTCATAGCAGATGCATATTTAGTTTTTATTAAACCCGGACTCTCAATAGCAAGGCTGAGCCGGGGGAGGTAGGTATGAGGATCCCTGCTAATAAAATCAAATATGCCGTATTTGCCAGGATTAGTCCCGCTGGATGCAGCACTCCAAGCTACTGGAGTTTCAGGAGGAATAGTGGTTCCAAGACGGGAGTAAGTCATTAAGCTTTGGAAATTAGGGAGATCATCAATCAGTTCGTCAACAATCACAGGATCCATAGCATCAATGCCTATAAGTACAAGTTTAGTCTTCATCTTCATCTCAGGAATTTACTTCTCAGCCTTAAGAATGCCCCCTTTATAGGCTTCCAAAAATGTTTTACTAAAAAAGCAAATATTGAGGTAAAAAAAGCTAAGATTAAAGGCCATATAGAACCTATAATCACCCCTCCTGTACCTGGGTCGATATAAGCTGACACCCTCCCAATGGAAAGTAGCAACATAACAACCAACAGGAATAGCCGAAAAAACATTACCATCGTTTACATCTCTTTTAGTATATCGGAAATCACTAAGTAGTTAAGTTTTCTTGAGTGCGCCGTTATTGTATTTAAATGTTTCGCTCGCAATCAGCGCCTGTAGTGTCCGGAAATTCTTTCCGCCTACTTTAAACAGTTTATGAAGCTCAGGGTTGTCCTCAACAAGAAGAAAACTCTTAGATGCCAATGCTTCATAAGTCCTGAAGTTTGTACTTTCGACTGTTTGTCTTGCATGCTTATTAAGAACAATCCTTGATTTGTTAAAGAGTATCGAAACATCCTTCTCCCATACCTGCTCGCCACGAACATGGTTTATCAGGTGTCTGCTCTTTATTCCAGCCCATCGTGGACCCCAAATATTTACATTGTAATCGGATACAGTTGCAAGCCATCTCTCCCTTTTGGGTGTATGCGAGCCAATAAACACCATATCAAAGGTTTTTTCCCCTTTATAAAACTGGTTAAACAGCTCAGGATTGGCAGCAGGAGGAAGGTATTTTGCATTAATCCCTCTTCTGGATAACTCATAAGCGATAAACCTGTCCCATATAAATAATACATCATATTCAAGCA
>WALR01000045.1 GCA_015522765.1 Candidatus Woesearchaeota archaeon
AGATGGTAACCAGCAGAGGGAAATACTGGCATCACACCTCAAAGACAATCCATCTTAAGCAGGGGGTTACAGACTCATTCGACATAAAGTGCGTTGACGACTCGGGGAGGGGGCTTAAGCCCTCGACGGTCAGGGTGAGCCTCACCCCTGACCTTGATATAGGGCCGTTAACAGTGAGCTGGCCGCCTGAGGGCTACACCTCGAACGAGGAGGTCTTGTCAATAAACGGGACTGTTGATAACGATGTTGTTAGTGTGGGCGCAGATATTGGGGGCAGGCTCTTCAATAAGACAATGGCTGCATCCCACACCGCTGGAAGGAAGAATTTCACCCTTGCAGTCAGACTTAAAGAGGGGAGGAACAGGATAAAGCTACTGGCATCAGACATGGCAGGGAACACCGCCCAGGCATCTATTAATGTTGTCTACATCAACCTTAACCCTAAGATAGGTGTTTATTTCCCTGTCAACAACAGCATAATTAAAGGAACTGATAAGGTCTGGGCTACGATAACGCCTGGGGGCTCGCCTATAGACTTCTCCTCATCCTCAATAGTCGTCTATCCTGAAGGCCAGCCCGCGAATGAGACGCTTATGCTCGGCTCCACTAAGGCTCCTGACGGAAACAGGCTCGTCCTTACACTTGCCAATGCACTTGGAGACGGGAAGTACCAGGCAGAGATAAGGGCGGTTGACTATGACAAGAGAAGCACAGCCCTGAACTCTGAGTTCACCGTTGACTCAAAGGCACCTGAGATAGAGCTTGCCGCACCTGTCAGCTATCCTAATCTTCCCGAGTATACGGCTGTCGCAGGCAGGGAGGTGAACTTCTCAGGTACAATAACATCGCAGAGGGAGATAGCCGATGCAAGGCTCGTTGTTAACGGCGTCGAGTATCCGATTAAATCCCAGCTCGGAGTCAAGGGCGGCTCTTTCAGCAAGGAGGCTGTTCTTAATGAGGGAAAGAACCTCTTCGGCGTTTCTGTAGCAACAACAACAGGGGAGGTGGCTCAGACAGGGCTGATAAGCCTTTATGTGGACACAAAAGCGCCTAGAGCAGAGGTAAGCATAGAGGGGATGTTCCAGCTGGACATGTCCTCGCAGAACTGCCCTGACGATGTATGCGCCTTTAATGAGAACTGCCCGCTTGACTGCCTAGTCACCTCAAGCAGCCCTGAGTTCAGCTATGTGAGCTACAGCTATTCAAAGCCCTCACCAATACTGATAACAGGCTCTGAGTCCGAGCGCTACGAAGCGGCATACTCTGACTCGAGGAGCGTAACGGTTCTCGGCTACAGCAGTGCGAACGGAGTGGACTATGCATTGAGGAAGCACATAACAGAAGACTACAAGAACCTCAATCCGGTTAAGACGACAATCTCAGGGAACCTCGTCTACAAGATGGTTGACAACTCTGTTGCCTGGCCAAGCGACAACTTCATAATAGAGGTGAAGAATAACGCGGTGGGCGCCCAGCTGCCCCTCCCGCTCATAAACGCCTATCTTGAGAGGTATCCAAGCACGCTCATATGATGAAAATGGTATTGAAAGAAAAGGAAAGGATATTTGTTGTGCTTATGACAGTCCTGGCACTGCTGATGACTGCCAATATTGCCTCTGCCGCAGTTGTCAATATGACAACAGTGCCTAAGCCGCGGATAGATGTAACCCTGGATGAGCCCTCAACAATCTCAGCTATCACCCTCACTGACAACGATAATGGAGGAACAATCCCCCTCTCAAAGATAAACCAGAGCTCCTCTCTTATGCAGTATACATTCCTCCCTGATGAGGCTCTCCTGAGCGGCTCCTACAGGTTAAGCGTTACGGCGAGCGACAAGCTTGGGAACGAGAACACAACAGAGGTTGCCTTCACTGTCCGCCTTAAACCCTTCAGGATAAGGCTGATTAACCCTAGGCACGGCGTATCAAGTACGCCTGTAACAAACCTGATTGTAACCACTGACAGGAATGCGAGGTGCAGGTACAACTTCGGTTTCCCGCTCAGATACGCAAACATGAATAAGCAGATGGACGACAAGGGCGTGTTCCACGAGGCTGACGGCATAGCAATAAACAACGGCCTGACTGTTTATGCAAGATGCATAGACGACTATGGTGTTGAGTCAAACTTCTCGAGGTTCAACCTTAGTGTAGACGGCACGAAGCCCGTGATAAGCAGCATTTCTGTAAGCCCTGAGGTGGTCTCTTCAGAGCCCCTTGAGACAAGGATAAGCGTTAAGACAGATGAGCCTGTTGTGTGCAGATACTCCTCGAATACCTCTCTCCCCTATGATAAGATGGAGGGGGTCTTTGACGGCTTTTCAGTTATAGACAGGAGCGCCTACTCTGAGAGCAACAGTGTGATAATAGGCAGTCTCCCGCCTGAGAAGAAGACATATAGTTACGCGGTCGGATGCGAGAACCTTGCGGGGCTTGTCTCTGACAAAAAGACAGTCTCATTTACTGTTGACCTTCACTCAGAGCTTTACATAACATTAAACTCTCCAAAGGATGGTGATGTGTTCAACAGCTCGTCAGTCCTTCTTAACATAACGACAAACAAGGAGGGGGAGACATCGTGCAGCTACAACGGGACAGGGGTAAGCAATGATGTGACGCTGAGCCCGACGAATGCAGAGAAGACAAACCATGTCAGGCAGCTCTCGCTTGAGGAGGGCGCCTATGTTTACACAATAAAATGCACGAGGTATGACGAGCATGCAAAAAGGAGCGTGACATTCAAGGTTGATATGAGTCCTCCATCAGAGGTTATAATAGACGACGATTTCAATGCCTCTTTCAACGACAGGCTTTTCGCGAAGTGGTACGCCTCGGACAACCTCTCAGGGATAAGTGACTACAAGGTTGCAATAGGAACAAAAGCAGGAGACGGCGATGTCATGAACTGGACGGACATGGGCGGAACCCTTGAGAAGCTCTTCACTGGTCTTAACCTAACAGACAACACCACCTATTACTTTGCCCTTCATGCTTATGACATGGCTGGAAACATGGGGACGGCAGTGAGCGACGGGGTAACAACCAGCTTCATTATTCAGGGAGGCAACTGCACTGACGGCATAAAGAATAACGGCGAGGAGGGGATTGATTGTGGGGGGATATGCGAGCCCTGCAAGACAGCTGGTGAGTGCACCATAGATGCGGACTGCCCCCAGGGAAGATGTGTAAATGGAAAATGCATCATTGACTTATGCTCGAACAATAAAAAGGATGAGAACGAGAGCGATGTTGACTGCGGGATAAGCTGCCCGCCCTGCTCTGACGGGATGACATGCATTACTGATTCTGACTGTTCATCAGGATACTGCAAGGACGGCGTATGTTCTGAACCGAGCTGCACCGACGGGATAAAGAACGGGCAGGAGACAGGGGTTGACTGCGGAGGGATATGCGAGCCCTGCAAGACAGGAGAGGGATGCATTTATCCGACTGATTGCGCTTCAAATTCCTGCTCACCAGACGGAATCTGCCTTAACGCAACATGTTCGGACGGCATAAACAACCAGGACGAGACAGGGGTTGATTGTGGGGGGATATGCGAGCCCTGCCCTGATAACGAGCCATGTGTTAATGACAGCGACTGCAAGAGCGGGATATGTACAGGTGGCATATGCTCTTCTTCCAGGGGAGGGGAGGAAAAGGTAGTGGATACTGACGGCGACGGGATACCTGATAAGTGGGAGAAGAGCCACGGGCTTGACTACCAGAAGTATGACTCTGACGAGGACCCTGACCATGATTTACTTACAAACCTGCAGGAGTACAAGGACAACACCAATCCGCTCAAGAAGGACAGCGACGGGGACGGCTACAGCGACGGCGAAGAGGTAAAGAAGGGGACAGATCCCCTTAATCCGAGCAGCCATCCAAGGTCGTCACTTATATGGATGTACCTCCTGATTATATTCTCCCTATCAGTGCTTATAGGAGGGGGTTATTATCTCTATTCAACCAAGGGAAGGGGAAAGCCCCCTCCAAGGGCGCAGAGGGTGAGGCCAGTGAGCAGCAGGAGGACGGTTATTCACCCTGTCAGCAGGCAGATTAAACCAAGGATGATAATGGGAAAACAGGGGGTTAAGAAGACGCCCCAAGCTGCCGCGCCCGTCAGGAAGGAGGAGGACAAGACTGCTGAGAGTATTGACAACCTGCTCTCAAAGGTGAAGGGCAGCCCAGAGGAGAAGAAGCCAATTGAAAAGAAGGCGCCTGAGAAGAAAGGCGAGGAGTGGCTGAGCCTTAATGAACTGAAGAAGAAGGAAGAGGAAAAAGAGAAGGACAAGGCATTTGACTCGCTTATGGGCGGGGAGAAGAAAAATAAAGGGGATAAAAAGAAATGAGCATAATGTTAAATAAAAGGGGAAGGAGGGGCATTGCAACCGGCCAGATATTCATTTACATACTTGCGGCACTGGTCACAGGAATGGTTATAATCATTGGCTACAGGGCGATAAACAGCTTCATGGCGCAGTCAGAGCGCGCATCATTCATCCAGTTTAAGAGCGAACTCTCCTCTCAGGTAAAGAGCATGGCCTCTGACTACGGCTCTGTCACCAAGATTGAGCTTACGACACCCTCCTGGACAAGGAAGGTTTGCTTCGTAGACCTTCTTCTTAATAATCCATCAACAACTACAAATTCAAATCTCCATAATTTCCTTAATGCCAACAAGCTGATAAACTCCAGCTGGGATGCGGGGGTGAAGGCGAATGTATTCCTCCTTGACAAGGACGGGATAAGGGAGCAGCTTTACATAGGCGACAAGGACAGCAATGAGATAAAGCCCTATTTCAATCTCTCCTCCAACCACTTCCTCTGCATCAAGCCCCTTAACTCGAGGATAACGCTAAGAGCGGAGGGGGGCAACGGGCTGGCGATACTATCCGAGTGGACATGAAACAATGGGGGACGGAACAATGAGAAGGAGGGGCATAGTCAGCGCACAGCTTACCTGGCTGTTCATCCTCATAGCAGGGGCAATCATCCTTGCGTTCTTTTTCAACCTCTCGATGAAGCACAAGGTGGTGGCAGAGGAGAAGCTCTCCATAACCCTGCGCTCAAGGGTAAACGCACTCTTCACAAGCGCCCAGCAGACAAGCAACACATTCTTCAGGATGAAGCTGCCCGGGGCAAAAATCACCTATGACTGCAGCGGCTACAGGATAGGCTCCTCATCCTCAATGAATCTTGAGCCCGCATTCTCCCCCTCCCTTATAAAGTCAATACAGGATACATTCATCATCTACTCAATGGCGTGGAGCATCCCCTTTGACACGACAAACTTCCTCTTCATAACCTCGCCCGGGGTGAAGTATGTCTTTATCCATCCTCCCAGTCATACTAGTGAGATTTATGAAAAGCTCTATAAGGATTTGCCCCCAAACATAACGAGGATTGAAACAGAGATGAGCAAGATTAATGATGTTAATGACACGAATAATTACAGGGTGAGGGTGGTCTCGTTTGAGGACATTAATGGTAAGACAATGCCGAAGGTCAAGTCGGAGATAACGGGCATTTACATACATCCGGACCCGTCAGCCACCGCACTTAACGGTTTCGCAGGAGAGGTCAAATTTTACAATTACACAACAAGCGAATTCAGTGAGATAAAGGATGCTGACTACAACTTCACAGGCGAGGCGATGCTCCTCGCAGCAATATTCGCTGACAGGCCAAAGAGCTTTGAGTGCGGGATGAGGGCTGCAATGAAGAGGATGCTCCTCGTTCTCAACCTCACGATTGAGAGGGGAGAGGAGATGAAAAGCAGTCTGGAAGACCCATGCAAGACAGACATGGACACCGCGGTGTTAAACCTAAGAATCCTCAATAATGAGGCGAAGGGATACACGGACTTCCCAAAAGGAGTTGACAGGACGCGTCTTATGGGAAAGATAACTAATGTCGAGAGCTCTAACAAGGTGCTCGAGATTTACTCGTGCCCTTTAATATATTAGGACAGATTAACCCAAAAAAGAGGATGGACAAATGAAGAGGAAGGGGCAGATATCAATGTTTGAGACAATAACGGTGCTTTTCATATTCATGGTGCTCATAGCCCTCTCAATGATATTCTACTTCAAGGCCCAGAGGAACGATGTAAAAAAGATGATTAGGGAGTCAAACAGGCTTGAATCTGTCAATATTGCGGAGCGCGCCTCCTTCCTCCCGGAGCTGAGGTGCAGCTTCTCAAACATAGCTGTGATAAACTGCATAGACCTACTTAAGGCTGAAAAATTCAATAGTCTGGCATCTGACGAACCTGAGATTTACTATGACCTATTCAGGTTCAGCAACATAACGCTTAAGCAGGTCTACCCTGAGGAGGGAGAATGGGAGCTCTACTACAGGGCTTCAAACTACACC
>WALR01000046.1 GCA_015522765.1 Candidatus Woesearchaeota archaeon
GCCCATAGGATAAGCCACCCCTTCCCAGTAGGCTACCTCGCGTCAGACTCTTTTCAGCACCAGACAAGGGCAGAGAGCATAAAGGAGATGGGGAACTACAGGCATGAGGCAGAGTATATCGTGACGGGAAAGAAGGGTGTAGTGGGTTTTTATCCACCGCTGCTGTACCATTCAGGCATAGCCCTGAGCCAGTGTGCAGGCCTGGAGACATATGACGGTGTCTATCTCCTGGTGTTTCTTGCGGTAGTCATTGCAATAATGCTGAACTACTTTTTAATAAAGGAGCTATTCGGGATAAAAGTCGCCTTCCTTTCTGTGCCGCTCCTATTCTTCTTATTCCACCCTAAGATTTACCCTGCATTCACCTGGAATCATTGGCCTGCACTCCTTGGTCTGAGTTCAATAATATTTATAATATGGGGGTTTGCCAAGACAATGAAGAAGCCAGGATATTGGCCCTTCCTAAGCATAGGAATCATGGGGACAGCATTAGCCCACAGCTCAGAGTTCATATTCTCCCTCGTCATCCTTTCGGTTCTTATCGCCTATGAAGCATACAAGAAGTCCCTGACAAAGAAGCATGTAAAAGCGTTTGCCTACGCAATAATAATCGCACTCATAGTGGCTGCTTATTACCTCCAGATATTCTGGCTGACATGGGGACAGGCGCAGAAGATAACACTAAGGATAAGTTTCAAGCCTGACGGATGGATGCCCGGCGGATTCAAGCCAGTATACTTCAGAGAAGCCCTCATCTTCCTAGTTATTGGACTGGTCCTGGCAACCTGGAAGTCCATTAAGAAGGATAACTTCTATGCGCCGCTTGCCCTTACAGTAATCCTGCTCGGATTCACAAATATTATCGGCGCAGGGTTCAGGGCTTATCAGTTGAGATTTTTCTGGCCGGTCTTCTTAAGTGCGTCCCTAGGTCTCGGCATCTACACCTTACTGAGGCTGATAATAAAAAAGAAGGGGAGGAGCGATGTAATTGTATATGCGCTTATAGGACTGGTTCTGTCAGTGTACGCCGCAAACGCCTATGCGACAAGAATCGGGCCAAGCAGTCTGATGGACGCCCCCCACTGGCAGCTTTACCAGTGGATAAGCAGGAACACTGAGAAGAACTCCTGGATTTACTTCTTTTACGGCGATTCCTACTCTCAGGACGCCATACTTAGAAATTCAAAGAGAGACCACTACCTTGCAGAGTTAAACGAGCTCGTCAGGGATGCGAAAAGCGGAGAGGTGAAAAAGGAGTACTGGACAAGAATGGCCGGTGACTCAGGGCCGGGACTGCCGGTGAGGGATGGTCTGGGCTTCAGATTCGTCTTTAACAGCTCATTGTACCATCACAATGTAAGCTTATGCGAGCCTGACTACTATGTGTTTGACAGGGCCGGCAGGTTCAGGCCTTTATTGCAGTACAACATGGCGATTGCAGGATTCCTGAAGAACAAGAGCGTTGCAAAGATTGTCTATAAAAACCCAAGTTCAATAGTGATGAAGAGGATTGTTGATAAGAGGGAGTGCATAAGAAGGATATCCTGATTTCAGGAGGGAGATTAATGAAAGGTTTCAGGGAGGAGAAGGAGCTGCTCAAGGCGCTCGTTACATGGGCTGTTGTACTCTTTGCTATTCTGGAAGCAGTATTTTACCGGGAGTCAATAGCTGTAGTGGCGAGGTTTGTGGTGGGTGTGCTCTGGCTATTTGTAATCCCGGGCACACTAACAGCCATGCTCATCGATAAGAATAATAAGCTGGGGATAACAGAGAAAAGCATTGCAGGAACAGCAGTGGCGATAATTGTGACAGGGATAACCAGCTACTACCTGGGTCTGGCAGGGCTTAATGTGAGGAGCCACTGGATAATAATACCCTTATTAATCATTGGTGCGTATGCCATAGTAAAATTATTTGGTAGAAGACGGTAAAATTTATTTCTCGCATTAAGGCGGATAAAATGAAAGTCGCGACAATCCCAACATTCAACGAGGCAGAAAACATTGAAGAGTTAATAGATAGAATTATGAATTTGAAGATTCCAGACCTGCACATTTTAGTGGTTGACGATGACAGCCCTGACGGCACCTCATCAATAGTCAGAAAGGTCATGAAAAATAACAAGAAGGTTCACTTGCTGCTCAGAAAAGGGAGGAGGGGAAGAGGCCTTGCAGGCAGGGACGGATTTGTGAAGGCGCTGGAGATGGGTGCTGACACAGTAATAGAGATGGACGCTGATCTTTCCCACGACCCAAAATACATCCCCTCAATGCTGAAAAGG
Source organism: Candidatus Woesearchaeota archaeon (assembly GCA_015522765.1). Lineage (GTDB taxonomy): Archaea > Nanobdellota > Nanobdellia > Woesearchaeales > WALR01 > WALR01. The sequence continues at coordinate 2,282 of WALR01000046.1, forward strand.
CTTGAAGAGTGCGACATGGTGCTCGGCTCAAGAACAGTTAAATCCTCGATTGAAAAGAGCGACAGGCCAATAATGAGAAAGCTCATAACCCTGCTGGCGAATCAGTATATCAGAACAGTCCTCGGCGTCGGGGTGAGGGACTGCAATTCCGGTTTCAGATGTTTCAGGCGGGATGTCCTTGAAGGGATTAATGTTAAGAATCTCATCTCTGAGGGGCCCTCAATAGTCCAGGAGGTCCTTTACAAGGCCCACCTTAAGGGATTCAGAATCTGCGAGGTTCCCATAATCTTCAGGGAGAGGAAGAAGGGGAAGTCGAATCTTACGATTAAAAAACTGGTTGAGGGCTACTTCTTTGTTCTTAAACTGAAGTATATGCATCTTCGCAGAGAGATATAATAAATTAGTTATGCCTTAAGGTCTTCTTTCTTGAATAAAACAAAGCTGTTAATGTAATGTAGAATATTAACAGAGAGAGAGCCACTCCAAACCTAAAATTAGAGATTTTTGATATCAGGTAAACTAAAAAAGGGAAAATGACCAGTGATGAAAACAGCCCTAAGATGAGACCATCCTCTAATTTAACATTAAACATTTTTAGTATCAGCACAACAGGCAGAACGATTATGTAAAGAAACAGCACGGGCAGCATGCTCTTAACTCCTAAAGTAAAGAACAGAACAATTAATGGAATTGCGACAGCTGCCAAAGGATAATTGTTCTTTCTCATTTTCTCTTTCCCGGATTACTAGTCTTGTTAATAGCTGAAAGCTTGTATATCCGTACTTCCTTAGTGTTGTATATGAGCTTCTCCCCTGAGAGTGTTTTATTCTCAAACTCAAAGAGCTTATCCGCGAGTTTCCTATTTCCCAGCAGGATGGCGTCAGAGTAGTCAACCATAAAATAATCCGGCGGTCCTATGTAAAAGCCTTTAAGGGAATGGACTGAGCGCTCCTCCTCCTTGATGAGTATATTCCTCATGGCAAGCGCCTGAATCCAGTACTGCTTCGCAAGTGTTATTGGTCCAACCATCCCTATGTTTGCCTTCTCAGGAAGATTATGCCTCATCCATAAGGCTGCGTTGTACTGCTGGGGGGTAATCCTCATAGGACCAGAGTAAGCATTGTGAAGTGTATTAAATGCGGGCAACCCATTAATGACAAAGATTGCACTGAGTGTAAGAAGAACCAGCAAAACCCTGAATCTTCTCAGCTGCTTCAGGGAAATAATAAAATAGACTCCCAGCGCAAACAGAGGGAAAAAGAGGTGGGCTTCCTCTGCAAGGAACCTGAACTGCCTAGTCTTAAGGTGTATCATTATCAGGTGGGATAAGAAGAAGACTACCCACACCATATACTTAGGGTCCCTCATCTTAAGGAAGATTAATATTATTCCTAAGATTACGAAAGGCAGGGTCCAGTAGCCTGCATAAGTCATAGGATAAGAACTCATAAATACTGTCGGGCTGTCCGATAGGTGGGGCTTTGGATAAAACCTCAACAATGAGGTCAATGATAACGAGGAAGATAGTGACATGCCGTTTGCCTCAGAGTAACTTTTAACGCCTGCAATAAAGGGGGATGTTAAAATCAGCACTAAAGCAATAGCAATGATTGCGTGTTTTACAGGGTAAATTATTTTTTTTAGCTGAATGATGCGTATGATGGCAAATAGTGATACGGCAAGCAGGCATTCAAAGAAAGCCTGCGGATGGAAGGAGAAGCTCCCTGCAATGAATATTGAAGTTAGTATTAGGTATACAATAGCGTCGTGTTTGTCCTTCTCCAGGTAAGCAGTGTACTTGTAGAAAGAGAAAAGAACCATTGGAAGGAAGATAAATGCTATCTGCTGGGGCCACTGAGCCCACAAGTAAACCATGATGTCCCTCATGGAAAATATGAGGAAGAAGGAACCTATAAGTGAAGGGTAGAATCCAAGGGTCTCTCTCATTAACATATAAGAAGAGACAATGAAGAGGGTTATAAGGAGGAGTATCATTGTATAAGAAGAAACAATCTCGCCTCTTCCAGCAAGCTGTCCTGTGGCTTCCCAGATATAGAAGTGAGGAGGGTAATATCTTCTTCCTCCTTCCTTATACCAGCTTTGTTCTATGTAATAGGGAAAGGTGTCAAAAATTCTGTTAGACTGATAGATATAGTCTCCCTGAGTAAAATGGGAGCTTGAATCAACATCACCAAAGGGCATGGGGCTGCTCCTTATGGGGAGAGACCAGAGAATCAGCGCAAGAGAGTAGATTAGGAGTATAACAACAAGGTCTCTTTTATCCATATGGGAAAAGAATAAAAACAACCATTTAAATCTTTTTCTATAAGATGAGAAAGATACTCATAATCAAGCTGGCTGCATTAGGCGATGTGCTAAGGACAACCTCCTTCTTAAAGCCCTTAAGGAAGAAGCATAATGCGGAAATCCACTGGCTGACGAGCAGGAGGGCCATGCCCCTGCTTGAGGGCAATCCCTACATAGACCGGCTTCTCATTGATAATGACAAGGATATTGAAGAAGTCCTCAAAGGAGATTACGGGCTCGTGCTGAGCCTTGAGGAAGAGGAGGAGATGGCAGAAACAGCGACGAAGTTAAGGGAGAAGGGCGCTGTCCTCATAGGAGTCTACAGGGATAAAGAAGGATTAAAGTACACCCCCGACACGAATGAGTGGTTTGACATGAGCCTTATCTCACGCTTCGGAAAGGAAAAAGCAGACGCCCTTAAGAAGACGAACAAAAGGAGCTATCAGGAGATATGGATGGATATCCTAGGGCTTGAGAAGAGAGACTATGAGCCTGTTCTTGTATTGAGCGACGAGGAGAATGATTTTGCCTATTCATTCGCAAGGGAGCATCAGCTATATAAAAATGGGCTAATCATAGGATTTAACACAGGTGCGGGCAAGAGATGGCCCATGAAGAGCCTCAGCGAGGAGAAGACAGCGTGGATGATTGATAGGGTTAAAGAAGAGCTTAACGCAGAGGTATTGCTTTTCGGAGGAGGGGACGAGGCAGAGAGGAACAATAGGATAATAAAGCTGTGCAGGCATAAGCCTTTAAACACGGGTATTAACAGCCTGAGGAGGTTTGCGGCATTAATAGGGCTAACAGATGTGATGGTGACAGCAGACACGCTTGCACTTCACATTTCCCTTGCACTGCACAAAAGGGTTGTCGCCTTCTTCGCGCCTACCTCAGCGGCAGAGATAGAGCTTTACGGCCGGGGCGTGAAGATAATCTCGCATTCTGACTGCTACTGCTGTTACAGAAAAGAATATATAAGAGGAGGATGCATAGAGCATGTTGATGAGAAGGAAATACTCCGGGGAGTGGTGAGGCTGGCTAAATGAGAAAACCAAACATATCAATATTCTTCCCGGCATACAACGAAGCAGAGAACCTGCCGCTGCTTATAAAGCGCGCAGACAAAGTATTAAGGGATGTTGCAGACAAATACGAGATGATAATCGTAAATTACGAAGGGAGCAGCGACAATACAGAAGAGACTGTAGCTGGATTGAGGGAGAAGTACAGAAATCTCAGACTTGTAAGCCAGCCATTGAACAGGAAAGGGATAGGGGAAGCAATAAGGATTGGCTTTGTTAATTCCAGCTATGAGCACATCTTTTACACAGACGCGGACAACCAGTTTGACATACGCGAGATAAAAAAATTCATCCCCTTAATTACGAAATATGATGTTATAGCGGCCTACAAGAAGAAAAGGAACGATCCCCTCCCGAGGATAATCATCTCTACCATTTATAACTTCATCATAAGAGTGGTCTTTAACATCCCGTATAAAGATGTTGACTGCGCATTCAGGTATGTTAATAAAAGAGTAATAGATGCGCTAACGCTTAAATGCGTCACAGGTGTTGCGACAACAGAACTTCTGGTGAAGGCGAAAAAGAAAGGATTTAAAATAAAGCAGATTCCTGTAACGCATTACCCGCGTCTTTATGGCCAGCCGGTGTTTGTTTCAGGAACCAACATTCCTAGGCTTAGGGTGATAAAGCAGCTGGTAAGAGAGATAATTACGCTGAAGAAGGAATTAAGAGAATTGGATATTTAGGAAATTAAAAATGCCTCAAATCAAAAGCCAGGACAGCTACTCCTCGATGTTCGGGGAGGGGGAAGGATTATTCAAAGAGGAGGAGGGCTACCTTCCAAGCATGCTTCCTCTTAGTTTAAACGAGAATCTTATAAAGGAGGAGATGGAAAAGGCAAGGGAGAAGAAGAGCTGGGTACTCGCATTCGTGATAGGCACAAAGCCCTGCTTCTACAAGTTCTACGGCTCAATAATTGAATCTGATAAGCAGGGCGTACCAAACTTCATAATCAACACCAACCAGCATTATGATGAGCAGCTTACCTACGGGCTCAAGGAGTTCAGGCTTGAGGAGAAGGTGGCCGTAAACCTTGCCATGCGAGGCGACCTCGCCCAGAAGTCAGGAGAGATGTTCTTTAAGATAAGCTGGTTTGCTAAATGGCTGAAAAAGAGATGGCCTGATGTCACCGTTGTCCCAATGGTGCTTGGGGACACGATAATGACTGCGATAGTGCCGCCTGCCTGGACCTTCAGCAGGGACGAGAAGGCAATACAGAATGAGGCAGGGCTTAGGGGAATGACACCAAGCGTTGTAAGGGAGGTGAACAGGCTCAAAGCAGAGGAATTTGTGAGCAGGCAGTTTAACGACAAATGGGAGCTTTTAAGGAACGAACCTTTCCCGGAGCAGTGGGACACATATGTCTCAGCAGCAGGCTCAGAATACCTCTTCGCCCCTACAGAGCTCAACAGGAAGCACCTGTTAAGAGAGGGCTATCCCCCAAATAAGATATGGGTTACAGGAGGCGTAGTGGTTGACGCCCTTGAACTGAAGAAGAAGGAGAAGCCGGAGAAGAGCATATTCAGCATTTATCCACAGCTTGAGGAGGGGGAATGGCTGCGCGTCGACATCCACAGGAGGGGGAACCTCACAGCGTCGAGGTTCAAGGCGATAGTGAAGGGTGTGAAGCTCCTCGTTGAAAAGGGGTACAATGTCAACATGGTGGAACTGAGCGCAACAAGGGTGGCCCTCGACGAGTACGGACTGCGCAGCGAGATAGAAAAACTGAGCAAGCATAAGAACTTCCTCTTCACAGGGGTCTGGCCTGAATACGCCCATGTGATAGAGTTTTACAGGTCAGAGCACTGCTTTGCACCCCTTACAGACTCAGGGGGAGTGCAGGAGGAGATGAACCTCCTGAACAAGCCGGTGCTTACCGCAAGGTTCAACACAGACAGGCCTGAAACAGTAATGAACAAGTCAAATGTGCTCGTCCCGCCCATATCAGGGGAGAAGATGCTCGAGATAATTGATTATGTACACAACAACGAGGAGCTCGTTAAGACCATGAGGAACTCGCCAAGCATTTACGGCGTTGATGTGGGAAAGAAGACCATTGGCATAATCAGGGAGCTGATAAGTTCAGGGGACAAGCCGTTTAAGTGGGCTCACGAGGAGCTGGGCCTGGGAGATGAGGACGGATTCATAAATTTTAAGTGACAGGATAATAATGAGAGTGTTGTTTGTCACGGAATATTTCCCGCCGGAATCAAAAGGAGGCGGTGAAGAATGCAGTTACCTCTTAGCTAATGCACTCACAGAGAGAGGAATTGAGGTTACAGTGTTAACCTCTGCTTCCAGAGTCAAACAATATGAGATAATAGATGGAATGCAGATTTTAAGGAGGATTAAGACGGGAAATTCCACTGTCAATCCCTTCTCTAATCTCAAGCGTCTGTTCATTATGCCGCATTCTGCAAGAAGAGAAATAAGGGCTATTCTTCGAAGAGAGCACTTTGATTTGATACACTACTTTAATA
>WALR01000047.1 GCA_015522765.1 Candidatus Woesearchaeota archaeon
TTCTTAGTCAGGTTCAGGAGGGTGAGCGCATTCTTGAGCGTGCGAGACAATCTGAAGACAGGGTTATGGAAAGCCTTATTCTCAAATGGGTTCAGGGGGCTATTGATGAAGAGACCCTGAGGGGAGACCTTGACAGTATAGGTGCAGGGGAATACTATGAACATCTCATTAACCTTAAGAAGATGCTTAGTGATAAGAAGTTGATAAGGCTGTTGATGGATATAAGTAAAGAGCAGGAAGAGCTAATAAAGAAACTTCAAAATTCACTTGGGGAGATGAAGGGCGTGGATGTTCCCGCCCTTCTGGCGCCTATCCGCAGGTGCATCTCCCTGATAAATTCTGTTAAGAAGAGCTACCCTCAGCTTTTGAAAAAAGAGACGCTTCCTGATAAGCTAATGGAGCTTTTGAAGAATCTTTCACTGCTAAGAAAGTCCCTTATTAAGGTGCATAGCTATGAGAAGGACCTGCTCATAGGAATAAGAAATGGTGACGCATATCTGCGCATCAACCGTCATGTCCTGGATATAGCAGAGGAGGTGGCTAAGGGATACGAAGGATTAATTTTGAAGATTAAGTTGTTGAGTATTAAGAAGGGTGGAATTCTGGACGATAAGGGATATTCCGCTCTTCACCATCTCCTGGGGCTTGAGCTGCGCCTGAGAGAGGAGAAGAAGATTCCTGAATCACTCTCTTTAATGTTTGAGAAGCTTGATATGGAGGGGCTCTTTGCCAATATGCGTACTGACGGCTATGAAGGGTTCCTTAAAAAATGGAATGCCACTGAGAAGCTTAAGTCGGTGTCGAATATTCTTAAGGAGATAGCCCTGCTTAAGAGGGGGATGAACGACCGGTCGACGAGTTCTATCTATCATGATGAACGCTCGGAAAAGGTAGCCAAAAGAATGGTGGCAGTTGTCTTCCTATTGGCTATGCTGTTACCGCTCCTTTATGTTGCAAGCACATTAATTCCTCACAGGGTGAACTTCGCTAAGAACCATGCACTTGCATATGAGGCAATATTATCCGTTGATAGTTATAAGCCCGGGAGCATCGCCCCTGAAGACATTAATATGCTTGAGAGGAATGCGAAGTTCAATAATAAGCCTGTGAAGATAGAGCGTGGCTGGACTGGTAAACACTCATTCTACCGTATAAAAACAGGGGACAGGTCGGCAGAATTATCCAAAAGGCTTAAAGGAATGAATCCTGAGAGCAAGAATTACCAGAAGCTGCTGGCGAGGCTTATTCTTGCGCAGCTCCACGAGAGGCATTATAGGGATGCGTTTGAAAGCCTGAGGAGCTTTCACACCTCCGGAAGGACATATGACTCATCAATTGACGCTCTCCTGCTTGGATTTAAACTTGCGGCAGAGGATATTCACAATGAGCCCCACCCCAGGACGATGAATGAGCTGCGCGGGATGGCAGATGCCCAGTACGCATACGCACTCATCCTGAAGCAGTACTACCTCAACAGGGTCAATGTTCAGGGTAATCTCATGGTCACGCGTTATGAGGTGTTAACAGCATTGAGTAAGGCGGCAGACACCTATAAGTATCTAATGCGCATGGGTGATAAAAGGAGTAGAACAGCTTCTAACCTTAGAGAAATTAAAACACTGCAGTTTACCTTACGCAGATAACTGGCATTAATTTAGAGATTGTCTTATAATCTCCGAGGGAGGTATTTCTCCTTCTCCCAGCCCCACCTTTACCCCATCTTTAGTAATCAGGACCGGATCTTCATCTCTCCTCCTGAGGAGTTCTCTTATCCTTTCCTCCACCACCCTGAGCATCCTTACGAGACGGTTTATCTCTTCAATCTTCTCCTTATTATTCTCATACTGATTTAAGAGCAGCTTAATCTTCTTAAGAATCCTCAATGCGAGATCCTTGTTCTTCCTTACGAGGTCTTCCTCCTTTATCCCTGCCTTTAAGTCCCTGAGCAGAACCTTCTTTTCCTCATTCTTTATCAGTCCCGCAATCCTGATATTCTCCTTAATCTTCAGGAAGACGCTGTTCATTGTCCCCCCATCCATCCACCGCTCCAGCTCTTCTTTTTTCCGGGCGTCCTTTTCCGCACTCCCTTTGATACTCATTGTCTTGGCAATGGCCGATGACCATTCATTAATATCCCTCTCTGCTTCTTCATGGTTCCTGCTCAGCTGGTTAACGAGATGCGCCTGGCTCTCTACCAGCATTCCAATATCTCCTGCCAGCTTCTTAATATCCCCCTCGTCAGGGGCGAAGTACTCCTTGATAACATCCTTCGCAATGGGAAGCTCCCCTAATCTCCTGGCCTTCTCTTTGAGAGGCATGCTCTCAGATGTAAGCACCTCCCTTATCTTGTCGGTTATCTTAAGCTCTTTACTGATTATCAGGAATGCCGTCTCATTAACCTCTTTAAGCTCCTTCACTATTCTCTTGATAATCTCCTTCCATCTCTGTATGAGCCCTGCCCTCGTAGTTATTGTCCCCTCCTCAAAGGATATTCCCCTCTTGATAACCTTCTCAAGAAATTTTAGCTCTTCAGCCTTGAGAAGTCCGCTTTTCTTCATGTTCTCAAGGAGAACATAATCATCTACTCTGCTGTTCATAAAGAATGTTGATTCCTCTGCACTGCTCTTCACGACGATTAAGGCGAGACTATTAATCTTATTAACACACTCCTTGAGTTCCTCAAACCTGTCCTCCAGTTTTCCTATACCATCTTTTTCGTCCTTCATATCCTCCCCCCTTGTTTTATCATATTTATATCTTTTGAACGCATCCTACTTCCTCCTTGAGAAGTAGACCCACCAACCAGCATTGAGCATGACGAGGACTCCTATTATTAGGTATAAGTACTCCTCCCGGAAGCCTGTCCCTGTCCCTGCAACAACCTCTCCTGTAACCCCAACTATCTCTGTCTTTATCCTGTCCTCTTCCACCCTAGTCTTTATATCCCTTGTCGCGCTTTTATTCTCATAGCTAAGTATAAGCTTTCCAAGGTAGAGCCCCTTATCAACCCCTGATGTATCCCAGTAGGCAGTCATCTCCTTCTTCTCCCTCGCCTTAAAGCTCTCCGGCTGGCTCTTTATGTCAGCCACTGACTCGCCCTTCATGTCTTTAAGGAGCATCCTGCTCACAGCATCCCTCACCTTTGAGTTTGCTATGTTCTCCACAAGTATATTGAACTTAGCAATCTCGCCGAGCTTAAAGTTGTTCACATAGATGTCAAGCGGCACAAGGAAGAATTTTCCCAGGAGGAATGATGACGACGCCTTTGCGGTCTTCCCGTTGTAGTGCATGACCGCAAATGCCTTATACACGCCGGGCCCGGCAGTCTTCTTCCACTCTGCGTAAAGCTCCTTCTTTGTCTCGCCCTCTATCATCTCACTGTTCGTCTTTACCTCTGCTATCTTCCTGTTATCGCTGTCAAAGATGACTATCGTTACCCTGCCGTTAAATCCCTCTTTCCCGAGGCTGTTCACCTCGACGAAGAACACCACCTTGTCCTCCTTTTCCACATACATCTCTGTCAGCCTTATCGTTGCATATTTTCCGGGATAGGGGACAAGAACCCTCACCTGTGATGCGACGGCAAGGTTCGCGCCCACCGTCATCCCACCTCCAGAACTTCCGCTGTTTATCTCTCTGGCGACAATCTCGCCTGTCTGCGTCCCCGGAGGCAGCTTATCAGGAAGGCTTATGGTGTAGCCCACGCTGACCTCATTATCACTCTTCTTTATGTTCATTTTTTCCCTTTCCACCTTTAAGTAATCTTTAAGGGCGCCCTTCGGGTAGAGCGCAATGCTCATATCCTTGTGTTCGTTATTGACAATCTTAAGAGTTATCGAGGTGCTCATCCCTGGCTGGAAGTCAAGCGTTACCCTGCCCGGGCTTATCCCCAGGGCTGCCGCTGTTCCCATCCCTATCAACAGTGCCAGTATTATTGCTATTGCTCTCATGTTGGACTCACATAATAACCTGTTATTATTATTCCGGCTGACTTCGCTCCAGGCGGCTCGTCGACGGGCACCTCTACCTTTATGTCCGCCTCTGCGTAGTCATTTCCGTCAGTGTAGTTGTACCTCTGGATAAGGGGAACCTCGCTAAGGGTGAAGTTCGTCCAGGCGGTTGTTGCAGAGGAGTAGTTGAAGCTGTCAAGCCCGTTGTGCCTGTCAGCCTTGAACTGGAAATACTCGCTTGGGTACTGCGCCTGCAGCCAGATATAGCTGGATGCCTTTATAGTGGTGTTTATGTAGCAGTTGCCGTCATTCCTCACTATGAACGGCGGCGGCGAGTCATCAGAGGTGTCATTAATATTTGCTATGCCCATGTCTCCGAAGTTCACTGTGCTGTTCTCCAGGCTCAGCATTATCAATGAGCTTATGGTAAAGTTTCTTATTGTCGCGTTCTCGCTGTAAGCTGTCCCGTCAAATGCCCTCACGGTCCATGTGTAGTAGTAGTTGTCGTCCCAGAAGTAGTTGAGCTCATTGACAAGGGTGTAGTTAAGGAATGATATGTTATCGTATTCCCTGTCATCAACAGAGCAGGAGGGATGGCAGTCTATGAATAGGTCGTATGTCACATTGTCCCCGTCAGGGTCTGTGCTCTCATTCCAGCTGAACAGGGGGGTCCTGTTGGTTATGCTCGCATTCTCCTCAGGAATGAGAAGCAGTGGTGCTGGTGGTGGGTTGTTGGCAGTAGTGTTGCAGACAGCACTGCTGAAGTTTGTCTCAACCAGCTCGTTGTTCCTTGCCTTTATCTCATAGCAGTACTGGGTGTGCGCTGAGAGGTTTAAGTCAATGTACCCCTGAAGACTTGAATTCCATGGCTGGTCTGCTGCTCCTGGATTAAGCGTTGTCTCGTTGATGTAATGCTCTGTCCCTGCAGGGTTGCTCTTCATGTCAAAGCTTACATTGCAGTAGTATCCATTGCTTGTATTTCCCTTGCATATCACAGTCGTTATTGACGGTTCCTCCGCAGCCGTGTAGTTGCATGATTCCTGAGAGTAACTCCCGTTATTAAGCGAGTTGTCCCTTGCAAACACATTGTAGCAGTAGTGGGTGTTCGGCTGGAGGCTGCTTACATTCACAGGGCTCTCATCAGCAAAGAACCCCGCACCAGTCCCGTTCACATAGTAATCCTTAACCCCTGTCGAGATGGTGGTGTTTTTTATCCTCCTGAACTGGATATCATCAACCAAAACAGAATCTGAAGTGTTATAATAATTTCCGAAGAACCTTATCTTAACATAAGCGGTCCCATCGGGCATCGATGCATAAGACTTGTATCTTCCGTACTCTGTCCAGTTTGTTGAAACATTATTCCATCCAGGGCCATCACAGCAGGAAATTAGGTCCTTTGATGAATTGTAATAATTGAACTCTATGTAAGACCTTGTCGTCTCCCCACTGGTTATCACCCTCTTAAGCCTGAAGGACTCATAATAAATTTCCCCCTCCCTTACAGGGATAAATTCATCCTCCGTGCATGCCTGGTTGATTGCTGTGGGGGTATGCTGAAGGGAATATCGCCCTTCATATGCGTCGCTGCTGTTCTTTATGTATGCAGTTCCCTCTGCAGAGCAGCTCCAGTTCTCGAGGAGATTGCTGTCCCATCTCTCAAAGCCGTTGTTGTCGATATCAGTGTAGTAGTTCCCCTCATCGTCGACCTCTTCAAGATAGTAATAGTAATAACTCCCCCTGTCGTCTGTGTAGGGCCAGCTTATGTTCAGCTCGCATCCCCCTGCTGTGCATTCCTGCTGGGTCCTCTCCACGCTGACATTCACAGGTGCGTATGGCGGTGCTGAATCACTCACAAAGGAATCTGTAATAGTAGTGTTAGAGATATCCTCAGCCAGATCATTCATGACTCCTTTTATGAGCGAATCCGGAGCAACAGCTATTGGCTGCCAATGAAACCATCTGCCTTTGCCGTCTTCATGGAGATATATGGCATTTATATAAGACAGATTAACCTTATTCCTTGCAATCGCAAATGCGCCTGGATGGAGAACAGTCGCGGCGGAGTGGCTCTCACTATCTTCATTGGTTTCTGACCAGCCGAAATTAAACGAGAATGAATGGGTATTATCAGGTACAAGCTTGTCATCTCCTGCGGGATCAGTCCCATGCGCATCTATGGGTCGTATATTCTCTATATTGTCATTTCCTTCACTAAATATGGAATACCCTTCATCATATAACTGATTAAGAAGCGCATATTTTGTGCAGCTCCACGCGGTCTTTATGCAGGCGACTATATCGGGATGATAGGAGTCCACCTCTGATTTTGTAGTTATAGAATCATTTATTATAACATTAAACCCAAGATTCTCGAGAGTCGTTACCCAAGATGATTCAGATTGATTCTCTATGACAAGGATGGTGATGGAAGAATTAATCAGGGTGTAAGGTCCGTCAGAAGCCGAACTTCTGTAAAGATGATGCCTCACCAGACCAGACTGCATGACATCGATAATCTCCTCCTGTGTCAGGGAGCGGTTGTAAATATGGACTTCGTCGATGGTGTTATTTGCACTTGCATAAATTGTCAGTTTTCGGCTAGCGTTAGCTATATCTCCAACTGAGGAGATATCTGTACATTGGTTCATCACTCCATCTACATATAAGCATACCTTATTAGAATCTCTATTCACAACACCTGCATAATGGTGCCACACACTATCATTTATAGGATTAGAAGAGTACGCTACTTCTCGTATTGTCCCGTCAGCAATTCCAAACCATATCTTTTCACTTCCAGGGTTCAGCTCATATCTGTATCCTTTATCAGTTGCGTAGCCAGCTCCCTTATTTATAGGTGCAGGATAGCCCTCCCATGAAGTAGTCTTAAACCACATAGTAACTGTGAAACTGTCATTCTCATTGAAGTTGTAAAGTGACTTTGCACCTATGTTAACGGTTCCTTCTTCGAACGCCTTCCCATATTTCCCACTACTGTTCCATACTGCCCCGCTTATCGTGCCGTCATTGGCGTACCTGCTCCAGTCGTCTGTTGTGGTTCCTGAACCCTCCTCGAAGGGCATGTAAAAAACGAGGCTGCTGTCCCCCTCTGCCGTCGCGA
>WALR01000048.1 GCA_015522765.1 Candidatus Woesearchaeota archaeon
AAATCCAAAGAACGGATAAACGGGCTATTTTTGAGCGCCCCCTATCCTGGGAAACAGAAATTTTACGGCCAGCCGACAGGGCTGCTTTATGCACTAAGTGTCCTCGCCGACAGGAAGGAAAGAGAGTACGGGAGCAGGGAAGAGGTAAAGAAGGAGATTCAGGTTTGGTGCCCTGACGGCGTGGAAGACTTTGATAAGTCCGCCCTTAAGAGAGAGCTCACCGACTATCTTAAAGAACGCAGGCCCAAAATAGTAGGGGTAAGCACCTTCACAGTATCCTACAAAAACGCACTGAAAATAAGGCGTCTCGTTAAGAGGATACTGCCTAAAACAGTAGTAGTGTTCGGAGGCGCCCATGAGGATAATTTTGTTAAGTACTACAAGAAGAGGGTGGGAATCGACAGCGACTTCGTGATTTCAGGAGACGGCCCATACATACTTGACGAGCTGTACAGGATAATAGAGGAGAATCCTGACATGGACGCAGAGGGAATCAAGAATGAAGTAATGATAGAGAGGAAGAGATTTAATCAACTTAAAGGAGCGGGGCTTTTGATATTTAGCAGGATTAACCGTCCTGATTATTCAACGAGGATGTTTATAATACCCACCCAGGCATATAAAGAGAGTAGGAAAAGGACGCCGCTAAGACTCGACGAACTACCCATAATGCCGAGGTACTTGCTGAAGGACGAGGACGCAATATCAAGGCGGTTCAGCATATTCAATGGAAAGAGAACAGCCCAGGTGATGGTGGGCCAGGGATGCCCCTATGCCTGCGGGTTCTGCAGCGAGGGGATAAAGAAGAGCTGGTTTGACATAGATTCCCCCATGTCATTGATAAACCCTGCAAGAAGGATTCCTTATTTAGAGAGAGAATTAGAGGAACTTAAAAACAGAGGATATGAGGCAATATTCTTTGACGACAGCACATTCTTTGCAAAGCCGAAATGGTATATGAAAGAGGTTATAAGCCTGCTTAAGAAGTACGACTTTGAATGGGGCTGCCAGACAACCCTAAAGTCGATATACACGATGAGGGATTTGCTGGGGGAGATGAAAGAGTCAGGGATGAAATATGTGTATGTAGGGGTAGAGCACTTCGACAGCGAGATAAGAGACTCATTCGGTAAGAATATCATGGGAGGAGACAAGTTCGGAACCCACTCTGTTGAGAAGACCATAGAGCTGTTAAAAGAGAATGACATCTCGGTGGGTGTCTCGCTGAGTTTCGGCCATCCCGACCCTGAATCAAAAGAAGAGGCAACAAGGGAGACAAAAACAACAGCAAGATACACAATTGACAAAATGACTGAGTTGATAAAGAAGTACGATAATATTGAGGGTGTTTCCCTTAACCTAGTCACATATCATCCTGGAACTCCTGACAGTGTAAGATACGAGAAGAAGGTGGGCACTATTAACTACACAGCCCATCCGAATGAGAGGAAGCCTTTCACGAGCTTTGAGGAGGGTATAGGCGTCCATGCAAAAGGCGTTAACAAGAGGCTTGCCGGCTTCATACTTAAATATGCGAAGAGGAGGATTAAGGATAAGCTGTGGATATAATACTGAGAAAAATGATGGCTAAAAAATTTTCAGAGGACTGCTATGTCGTCAATAAGGCTCTATTTGTTAGATACAGGAATCATAGAACAGAGCCGGGGGAGGTTATTGATTTTAATCATGCCTCTCTTGCAAGGCCCTATAAGGAGGTATTTGATGCTGTGAGTAAGAAGAGGAAAAGCTTCTCATCAGAAGCAAGAGTGGCTGCCGCATCAATGGTCAGCCTCAACGATCCTTCAAGAGTGCTCTTCGGCAGAAACACAACCGAGGCATTGAGCTTTAGCTACTGGATTGCGAATGTTGAAGGTGGAAATGTCATAGTTACAGATGCGGAGAATGAATCAGTCATAAGGATATTCAGGGAGCATCGCGACCACGGGAACACAAACAAGAGAGACGGCTGGTCAACGCACAGCGATGACATAATTTCAGAGGATTACGAAGGATTTAATGAAAGGAAGAAAACAGCCATCCCCCTGAAAACCGTTCAGTTCCTGGGGCACTACAACATTGAGCCAATAATCAGGGAGGTTGACGATGAGACGAGGCTGGTCGTTGTCAGCCAGGTGGTAAGAAACGACGGGAGAATAATCGATGTAAGAAGACTTGCAGAGGAGGTGAAGAAGAAAAACAAGGATGTGTATGTTGCTGTTGACGGCGCCCAGGCGCTTGGAAACCTGCCTAAAGTCAATTTCAATGAACTGGAGAAGGCAGGGGTTGACTTTTATGCTGCGACACCCCATAAAACAATGGGAAGCTATCCCCTGGGGATTCTCTACATAAGCGAGAGGGCTAAGAGGAATATCAGAAGATTGAGTGGAAGAAAGCCGATTGAACAGGTGATGATGGAGGGGATGATTCCAGGGGAATACCGAATAGCGCCAAATGTTGAGGCAGGGCTTAATCAAATGAGGTATACAAGTCTTGTAACAGCGGTCAGAAAGCTAAGAAAAGGAGAGTACTTGCGTGGAAACGACTTCTCAGGAAAAGCAGGGCATGTAAAAACCCTCAAAGACTACTTCATTGAAAGACTAAGAAGAGAGGACGCTGAGATTATAAGCGAGGGAAAGGAATACTCGCCTGCGATACTCTCATTTAGATTAAGGGGGAGGGACAACTCAGAGATTGTTTATGAACTTCAGAAGAATGGGGTGTTCTGCTCTTACATCTCGGAGACGGATAATATAAGGGTGTCATTTGATATAACAAACACAAAAAATGACATTGATGAGTATTTCAGGAGGCTAACCGCTCTGCTGAATGAAACAAAAGCTTTTTAAATGAGCGCTGCCTGTCTTAGAGCATGGAAGAAGAAAGCAGCAACAATAGCGACGAATCAGCCGGTGAAAACAGGGAATCATCTGACGAGCTCTCTTTAGGGGGGAAGATAAGCCTTGCGGGCTTCAGGGAGCTCGATCGTTCTACAATGATAGTCGTGAAGAAGATTGTCGGGAGCTACACAAGAAAGATAGCTGACATCAAGGGAGACGATTTTGAGGGTCTCCATGTGTACCTTAAGAAGAGCCACGAGAAAGAGAAATCAGAGAAGTACCAGATAAATACTAAAGTGTTAATCAGGGGGACGCCTTTCACCTCAGAGGTGACTGATTTCAACCTATTCTTCGCCCTCGACTCCGCACTCAAAAAAGTCATTAATTCAATCAAGGAATGATTCTGAAAAGGTTTTTATATTAGCCCTGCTTATTAATCCTGATGGTAGGGGAAGATAATAAGCAGAGGTTCAGGGCGGTTGTATTCGACCTTGACAACACACTCATCGACTTCATGAAGATGAAGAGGATAAGCTGCGAGGAGTCAATCTCTGCAATGATAAACGCGGGCCTGAAAATAAACAAGGAGAAGGGCCTCAGAAGGCTGTTCTCCATTTATGACAAGCACGGCTGGGAGTACAGCCACATATTCCAGGAATTCATAAAGGAGATAACAGGGAAGATTGACTACAGGATTCTGGCTGCAGGCATAGTCGCCTACAGGAGGGTGCGCTCAGGATTCCTTGAACCCTACCCATTGGTGCATTCAACACTGCTGAAGCTCAAGGTCAGGGGGATTAAGCTTGCAATACTCTCCGATGCGCCCAGACTCAAGGTGTGGATAAGGCTTACATCGCTGAAACTCCAGGACTACTTTGACATTGTCGTTACATACGACGACACAAAGAAAAGGAAGCCGGCCAGAGAGCCCTTCCTCGCGGTTCTTAAGAAGCTGGGACTAAAGCCAGAGGAAGTCCTGATGGTAGGGGACTGGCCGAAGAGGGACATAGCAGGGGCAAAGCGTGTTGGAATGAAGACCTGCCTCGCGAATTACGGAAGGGTGAAGAAGGACAGCAGGATAAAGCCGGACTATTCGATTAACCAGTTTGATAAGATAGCTAAGATTGTGGGGGTGGAGTGATGGCAAGAGGAAAGATGAAGGTGCTAATCATAGCCCTGCTCATCGTATATATTTTTCCTTCGGTGTACGCTGTGCTTGCAAAGCCCGTCCTAATAGGCAATCCCTCCACCCTTGAATGCAGGGAGTTCATAAGGGGGGATGAGCACCATATCAATCAGATTCCTGAAGGATTCTCATTTATCAAGAACGGATACAGCTGCGAGAGATGGAGATGCGAAGTCACCAAGGGGGTATGGAGGGATAACAGGTGCGCCTGCACCTACGGCGAGTTCAGCAGCGCAGGGGGCTGCCCCAAAGTCCCCTTCTGGAGGAGAATCCTCCTCTGGATTAAGAGATTAATAAGCAGGGTGGGGGTATGAGCAGGGCTTACGAATACCTGTTCACAACAGGAATAGTGATGGTGGTTATAGGGTTCATTATTATGCTGTTCTCTGTGCTTTTGCCCGCGTTAAAAACAGGGGAGTCATCGGGCAGGGTGAAATTCTCATTTATAGGGTTTATAGGGCCCTTCCCATTCGGCATTTCAAATGACAGGAAGCTCCTCTACCTCTCACTGCTGATAGCAGGACTGGTTATATTATACTTTCTCATCACAACATTTCAGGGCAGGAGATGACTCAAATAAAATCCGCTAAACTCTTCTGCTCCTTAGAAAAGCCAAGCAGAACACTTTTCTTCTCTATCTCGGCAGTGTCAAGGGAGAACCTCTTCATCAGGAGATAGCGTGCATATCTCAATAGGAGCTCCCTGTCAGAGAACTCTATTGGTTTGTTATTAAGCGCTTTTCTCGCCGCCTCTCGTGTTACCCAGACACCAAGAGGAATAGCGTAGTAATCCTCAACGACCCTTATCGCCAGAACCATCCCCCTCCTCTTCAAAGCCCTCATCTTCTCGGCTACGGCAAGTCTGACAGAGTAATAGCCGCCTGTGCAGTTCTCTGCGTAGTTTTTTCTTGGCGCAAACATCTCGTAGTCAGTCGTGAATTTATTTCCATAACTTTTTTTAGCCTTGTTTGTCGGGGCGTATGTTTCAAACAGCTCAAAGCCCCATGGGCCCGGGAGTGTAATGAAAAGGTAAAAATTCCCGAGGTAGCCCCCTGAGTAGGCATAAAATCCGCATTCCTCATAGTCTATCACACCCTTAATTATCGCCTTTGCAAGCATGTCATCCGTGGCTGTTATCGAGTATCTTGTAGGCACCAATTTTCTGTTCTTCCTCATGCCGAGGAGCCCCGTGCTTATAAGCCGAGTGATAAATGTCTCGTCGAATCCTGCCCTGTAAAGGCCAAGCGCTCCGTCGACTGCTTTCATCTCATCATCAGAGACCACCTTCTCAACCTTCTGCTTAACCCTGGGGTTAGTTGCAAGCCGCACCCTCTTAAGGGGGGCTGACGGGGAGAGAGGGGCGGTGACAGAATTAAGGCTTATCACTGGCCGCGGCTTTCTCTTAAGCTCGACCTCCACATCTGCTGGAGCTGAGCTCAATGCAACCTCCTGGGCGACATCTATAAGTTTTGTCCTCTTTCTTGCGTCAAAAACGCTCGCCTTTCTCCTCGGATTAACAAGCCCTCCCCTTATGTTTATGAGTTCCCTGAACCCGTAGTTCAGCTCCGCCCACTTCCTCGGGGAGTCATAAATATCCTCATCTGAGGGGGAGGTTGTAGTCAGTATCCCAAGGTTTATGTTTGGATAGCCATACCTGCCCACAAAGGGGCTCGGGCTTGTCCCCATGAAGCTCTCTTTTATGTTCTCTGCTGATTTTATGTAGAGCTCCTTCGCAGCGCATATTGGGCAGAATCCGTCCTGCCAGAAGATTGCGTGGTGGGGCTCGTTGCATGCCTTTACTTTGTTTCCTCTCATATTTTCTTTCATACATTGTTTGCATATGCTCCCATTATTTATCTGTTTTTATGATTTAAAGATTGGAGGGGGCATGAATAATACTCAACCCCCCAAACCAAAAAGCTTTAAAAAAGCCGATAATCCTCTCTGATAATGAGTTCAAATGTTCTGACGGATAAGCAGACAGAAGAGATACGCACGCTCCTCGAGAGTTCTGAAAATCCATTGATATTCTTTCATGACGATGCAGACGGCATAGCAAGCTTTCTCCTGTTGTGGCGGTTCCTTGGGAGAGGCCACGGGGTTATTGTAAAGTCCAATCCAAGGGTTAAGGCAGAATACCTACGAAAGGTTGATGAATACTCGCCAGACAAGATATTCATAGTTGACCTTGCGCTTATCGACGAGGATTTTGTTATTGGCGCAAAAGAGAAGGGGGTTGACATCACCCAGATAGACCATCACGCCCCTCTTAAAATTCCTGGATTAAGGGTCTTCAACTCGAGGCTGAACAATGCCAATGTTCCGGCATCGCAGCTCTGCTATGAGGCTGTCAATTGCTGCGAGTGGATTGCCGCATTCGGCATAACAGGGGACTGGCACCTGCCACCGTTCAGGGAGCTCCTCGAGGAGAAATACCCCGGGTTACTGCCCATGAGCATAAAAAGGCCTGAAGACGCCCTTTTCAGCTCCCCCCTCGGAGAACTGGTTAAGATTATATCCTTCTCTGTGAAGGGGCCTGTAAGCGAGGCAATGAAGAGTGTTAAGGCGCTCACGCGTGTCAAATCACCATACGACATACTCAGAAGGGAGAGCAAAGAGGGGAGGTTCATATTCTCACTTTACGAAAAGTACTATTCTTATTATGATGAGCTTCTCTCAAGAGCCAGAAAAACCGCGGAGAAGAGCGGGGAGTTCTTATTCTTCAGCTATGAGGGGGCAAAGCACAGCTTCTCAAAGGAGCTGGCAAACGAGCTTCTCTATCTTTATCCAGATAAGATTGTTGTAGTCGCGAGGAGGCACAACAACGAGTTCAAGATGAGCATAAGGACAAGGGATAAGCCAATCCCGCCTGTTCTGAATAAGGCCCTTGAAGGGGTGGACGGCTACGGCGGAGGCCACGAGTTCGCCTGCGGGGCGTGCATAAAAGAGGAGTACATTGATAAATTAATAAGGGGGCTTAAAGAGGGTTTTAGAGTAAAGGATTAAATGTTAAGATTTATAAATTTAGACTTGTCTACTCCTTAAGACGCGCCGGTGGTCTAACGGCTATGACTGCGGCCTTCCAAGCCGTATATCCGGGTTCGAATCCCGGCCGGCGCATAAAGTCCATAAGCTAGCTCAATATCTCGTCAAGCCCGCTGCTCTCGTTAAAATCAAGGGATGAGATGTCATTAAGGTCGTTCATTGTCTGGTTGTCCCCGATAAGAGTATCAGACTGAGGAGGCGAAGCAGAGCTTTCTCCCTGTTTATTCTCGCCCGCGTTCTTATTTGATGAACAGCCATTCATTAGTGCACCTACAAGAAGCACCATAACAATCACCATCGCCAGAGCGTATCTTCTCATATTACCCGCCTCATTCTCCAGCTGGCCCTGCAGAGTTATCAACAGGAATCTCTGCTTCAACATTCCTCACTAGTTTTATCCTGCTCCTCCTTAATTCCCTCACTATCTCATTCAGGAGTGTATTCGCCTCTTTAAGTAATTTATGGCTTTCAACAAGCTCCCTCTTTGCCTCCCCTGCTTTTCCAATTGAGATGCCCTTAGTAGTCTGATTTAGGAGTATCTCCTTGGCGTTTTCATAATGCTGCCTTGCCTGCATTATTAAATCTTCAAACTCGTCGGTAAGGTTTTCGAGCGGACTCACATTAATGCCGCTCTCATTTGCCCTTTCAAGGGTTCTCTCCAGCCTTACCTCAAGGTAGTTGGACCTTGCGATTATCTCCCCTGTCTTAAGCCTGTTAAGGATTAACCAGCTGCGCTCAGCTTTCCTTGCAACATTAATAAACACCTTCTTCATCTGCAGGGCTATCCTTCTTATCTCACTGACACTCTGTGCTTTCTGGGCTTCGTCGTTGAGGGCGCTTATGTTAGCTATACTCTCATTTATGAAGAGGGAGATTCTTCTTGCCTCATCGTCAGATATCCTCTCACTCCCCTCTATCTTAAGATTCAGCATCTCAAGCTTGTCAATCATGCGGTTGGCGCTTATGTTAATAATCTCCTTCGATAGGGAGAGCCATTTATCTGTCATGTTCTTAGGACAGCTCGAAATGTTCCTGGAGGCGCATTCCCCCCTTAACTCCTTTTTCAAAGCGCCCATCTCCTTAATAGCCCCCCTGAGTTCCGCATTTTCATGACCAAGCATTTTCGCTTTTTGGACGAACTTTGGACGAACGCTGCTCATCTTTTTCTCTGCGATATGCCTCTTCCTAAAGCTTATATCCTTAATGCTTCTGACCCGCCTTAACCTGGGCGCGATAGCTGATAAGCCCTTCTCAATACCCTTCTTGTTAAAGCTCATCTTTGATTTAGAAAGATGGGGCTTCGCAGAAGCAGATACGAGTATCTTGTGGGCAATTGAGGGGGGAAGAGAACTCAGCACATTCCCCTCTTTTGAGGGAAGCTCCTTTTTTATATGCCCCAACAGTAGACGCTTATTCCTGCCCAACCTCTCCGGCCTGCCGGCTCTATGCGCTGATCCTCTGAGAGTTGAATTCTTCCCGCATTTCCCTCTGAAGAATGCCCATTCCTCGCATTGCGAGCCGTCCTTAAAGGTGCAGATTCCAATCTCTCCCTTAGGGGTCTTTTTTATGCTCAGTTTCCCCCCCATCTCAATACAGTGTTTTGATGCGGGATTAGCCATGTTGGTTGCTCTTGGCGAGACAATTGCATTCACGGGCGTTGGGGCAGCAGCCCCTTTGTTGGCCACTTTGTTGGCTAAGGAAGATAAGGCAACCCTCCCCCTGTTCATTGCACTGGCGGTGGTGCTGCCCAGACCAACACCTAAGCTAAGTATCGCAAGGACTAATATTCCGAGCATCACATAAGACAGTTTTTTGTTCTTCATTTTTATTGACCTCCATAATCAATATCACATATTC
>WALR01000049.1 GCA_015522765.1 Candidatus Woesearchaeota archaeon
AAATATGATATCCCCTTTCTCATCACCGCTCAGCTCCCATGGCTGGATAAGCACGAGGTCGCCCTCCCTCACCCATAAATGCCTCTTAAGCCTGCCGGGAATCCTGCAAATCCTCACCTTGCCGTCAAAGCACCTAACCTTAGCCCTGCTCCCGCCGACACGCTCCTGCAGAACCCCAAATGTCTGGTTACCCCTTGGAAGCTTAACACGATTAATCTCCATCTGGAGCGCCTGCTCCTTAGCCTCCTGCTCCTTTTTCTTACCCATAACCAAAAGAAAGCCACACGCATTTAAAAACCTTTCCTAGATAAACAGCTACATTATAAAAATGTTTAAATAGTTTTGATTAACTCAATTAGGATATGAGTATTATTCCTGTAAGCCCAGAAGAGGTTGGCGAAAACTGCGGGATAGCAGCTGTTGTTATAAACAGCCCGGGCAATAAGAACCTTAATGCTCCTTATTATCTCTATAAACTCCTTCTAAGCCTTCAGGGAAGAGGGCAGCTCAGTGCAGGCATAACCACATACAACCCATTAAGGAAGAAGATGCTCGCCACCTATAAAAATCTTGGGACAGTAAACGAAGCGTTCAAGACCAGCGTGCCTGAAAGAAGCAAGAAAATATTTGAGAAGTACAGCGGCATGAAAGGGATAGCCCACAACAGGTATGCCACGAGCGGCGCCGATGACAAGGAATACGCCCAGCCCTTTGAGAGGGTGCATGGGAGAAAATGGAAGTGGTTCTCATTTGCTTTTAACGGCAATCTTGCGAATTACGCTAAGCTTAAGAAGAAGCTCCAGGAGGAATACGAATACACCATTGTTTATGATACAGACACAGAGGTGATAATGCACTACATCTCGAGGGAGCTTGCAAAGTGGGAGGACTCCCCTGATTTGGTGAAGGTGTTTGCGAATCTTTCAAAGATATTTGACGGCGCCTACAATATCGTGTTTCTCGACGCATCCGGCAGGCTTGTGGCTTTCAGGGATCCCACAGGTTTCAGGCCTCTTGTTTACGGGACAATCAAAGATAGGGGGGCTGAGATAACGCTTGTCGCATCCGAGACAAACGCACTTGCAAATCTCGGCGTCAAGGACTACCACTTTGTGCAGCCAGGCGAGATGCTCCTCTCAGAGAACGGAAAAGTCAGTGTTAAAAGGGTCGTTAAGAGTAAGAGGGTGGCAAGGTGCATGTTTGAATGGGTTTATTTTTCAAATGTCGCCTCGGAGTTTGACGGCAGATCCGTCTACCTTGCAAGGACTGCCCTTGGAAGGGAGCTCGCGAAGCTGGAGAAGAACCCCATTAAAGACGCGATTGTTGTTGCTGTTCCTGACTCGTCAAAGGCGGCAGGGGACGGCTTTGCCTATCAGCTCGGGCTTCCCATCGTTGAGGGGCTCGTGAGGAACAGGTTTGTAGGGAGAACATTCATCGAGTCAAGGGACAGGGCAGAGAAGGTAAGGGAGAAATTCACTGTTTTAAGGAGTGTTCTGGAGGGGAAGAAGGTTTACCTTGTTGACGACAGCATTGTAAGAGGTACAACCACGAAGAGCATAGTTGGTTATATCAAGGAGGTTGGAAAGGCGAAGGAGGTTCATGTGAGAATATCATGCCCCCCAATAATGGGGCCCTGCTTCTACGGAATAGACATGTCAACGGTGGAAGAACTGTTCGCTCCCAAATTCCTTGACAAGCCCTATCCTGTTGTGCCTGACGAAAAGCTCAGGGAGATGGCGGATGAGCTGGGCGCTGATTCACTTATCTACCAGTCATTTAGGGGGCTTGTAAAGGCCCTTGAAATACCCGAGGACGAGCTCTGCCTTGCATGCGTAACAAGGGAATACCCCACAAAAAACGGGGAGGAACTCCTTAAAGTGGCGCTTAAGGAGAAGAATACAGGCGGAAGGACATACGAAAGGGAGCTGTGATATGCTACCCAAAGATTTAAAACACACTGGTTCTTACCTGTTATTATGAGCGAAAAACTCCTGGATGAAGAAATTGATAAGCTGGTAAAAGCGGGAAGGATAGCGCATGACGCTATTGAACTTGGAAGAGAGCTCATAAAGCCGGGGGCGTCATTGTTAGATGTGTCTGATAAGATAGAGTCATTCATAATATCAAGTGGCGGGTTCCCTGCCTTTCCAGTCCAGATAAGCATGGATAATGTTGCAGCCCACAATGCAGCCGACCCCGACGACAAGACAACCTTTAATGACCAGCTCTGCAGTCTGGACCTTGGAGTCTCGATTGAGGGCTACATCTCTGACACAGCCCTCACGATAGACCTCTCCGGTAAAAACTCTTCTCTGGTGAAGGCATCTGAAGAGGCTCTTAAAGCGGCGATTGACACTGTGAAGCCCGGCGTGGAGATAGGGAAGATAGGGCGGGCAATCCATGACGCAATCACCTCATTCGGATTCTCCCCTGTTGTTAATTTAACAGGCCACGGACTTGGGCTTTACCAGATACACACCGCGCCGAGCATACCAAACTTTGACACCCACGACAAGACCAGGCTCGAGGAGGACATGGTCATTGCGATAGAGCCCTTTGCAACCCCGGGAATCGGCCGCATAAGGGAGACAGAAAACGCAAATATATTCGCATTCTCAACTAAAAAGCCGGTAAGAAGCATCATTGCGAGGCGGCTCCTCCGTGAAATCTCATCCTATCATGGCCTTCCCTTCACGACGAGGTGGCTGACCAGAAAGTTCAAGCCCTTCGAGGTCAACTTCGGGCTCTCCGAACTCCTCAGGAACAGGGTAGTCGAGGCCTTCCCCCCTCTCGTCGAGGTGTCGGGGGCTCTTGTTAGCCAGAGGGAGCACAGCATGATAGTAAGGGAGGATCCCCTTGTATATACAAGGTGAAGAATCATTAATCTGAACTAGTTCTTAATAGCACTCTTTATTGTTTTTATTGCCTCCTCAACACCTAACTCCTGCTCAGAGCCGTCTTTGAGGTCCCTTAACTTTATTACCCCCCTGCTCTTCTCCTTCTCTCCTATCAGCACGGCAAATCGTATTCCGCGGCTGTTGCAGTAGGAAAGGTTCTTGCCCGGCCCCCTCCCCATGATATCCATGAGGGTCTTTAAGCCCTTCCCTCTGAACTCAGATGCCGCTTTTATTCCGAGGGCAGAATCTCCTATGGGTATTACCATAACATCAATGTCATCTCTTTCCTCTTCTCTCTCCTGAAGAGTGTCCACCAGCACATCTATGCCGAAGCTTATGCCTGCTGCTTTTATCTCCTCTTTTGAGGAGAGGTAGCCGCCTATCATTCTGTCGTATCTTCCGCCGGCAGCGATACTGCTCTTTATCCTGCCCCTCTTAAGAAACGCCTCAAATACAGTGCCTGTGTAGTAGGATAAGCCCCTCGCCAGCGAGATGTCAAGTACAGCAGTGGTGACCCCGAACTCGTCCAATAGCCTTCTTAGAGTCCTAAGCTCATTTATCCCTTCAATTCCCTCTTTATCACCTATCTCATTCTCAACCCTGTTTAATGTTTCTTCCCATCCGGAGCCATCACTTACCAGCCTCATTATCCCCTCTGATTTATCCCTGCCAATCCTCTCAGAGAGAAGCTCCATAACACTCTCCTCCCCAATCTTCTTTATCTTGTCAAGTGTTAATATGACAAACTCGATGTCGTCCTCCTTCACCCCATAGTTCCTTATTATGCCGTTGAGGAGCTTCCTGTTATTGACCCTTATTGAGGCGTCAATATTGAGGCTTTTGAATACATCCTGCGCCATTGAGAGGAGTTCTGCATCCGCCGCCATGCTTCCCGCCCCCACGATATCTGCGTCGCACTGCCAGAACTCGCGGTATCTTCCCAGCTTCACAGGTCCGTCCCTGAATACTGGCCCGAACTGGTATCTCTTGAAGGGCATCTTTATCTCTTTGTGCATTCCTATAAACCTCGCGAGGGGGACGGTCAGGTCGTACCTCAGGCAGAGCTCCCTCTTTCCCTGGTCCCTTAACTTAAATGTCTCCTTCAGTATCTCCGAGCCGCCGGCATATTTTGCAGAGAGAACATCAAAGCGTTCTATAACAGGGGTATCAAGATGGGCGAATCCGTATCTCCTGAAGATGGAGATAATTCTCCTCAGAACATCATCCTTGACAATTATCCTCTTTCCGCTCTCATCCCTTGTTCCGGGGGAGTTCATCAATTCCATTTGTGTCACCTTGGAAAATAAGCCCGCCGTCTTTATAATATTTTCTACTTCTAAATATGCTTGTTCCTAGCCAACACCCAGATAAAAGAACAATACAGGTATAATTATCGAGGACATTAAATGGGTTCTTTTTATTCTGGTGAGGGGGGCAATCATACCTGTCGCAGAGGCGGCTATCAAGAGAATAATCCCCCTTGCACCCGAGAGCAGAAGCGAGAGCAGGACTATGATAAAAATTACAATTGCCGAGGCAAGTGGGTAATCCATCCTTGAGATTCTTTTTGCTATGAACCTTGAACTCATAATTCCTATGACCACAGCGATGCCTGATGCAATTAACATCGTCAGGACCATAAGAAGGACAAGGCGGCTATCAATCTCCGCAATTCTCGAGATTGCAAGGACAGCACCGTTTCTCGTTTTTCTTATAGCATAAAGAGTTGCTATGGAGACAGCGAAGTTTGATGTCGTCACTGCACCCTGCATAACAAGAAAGCCGTGGTCGCCCCTCTTATTCAGAAGACTCGCAATGAATGCTGCGGTGCTTGCCCCTACCCCCGGAAGAACAGCGGTGAACATGCCTGCAATCTGCCCCACCAGTGAATTCTTGAACACCTCCCTAAAGTTTCTAATGCCGCATTCTATTATCTGTGTCCTCACCCTGCTCTTTGAGAGGAGACTATATGCAATTGTAGGAATCCCGAAAAGTCCTGAAAGCAGGGGCATCATGGCATTGCTGATGGACGAATTAAGCGCAATCATCCCTATGACTCCTGCATTCATTACAGCAATCAATGCCATGACCTTTTTCTTCTCTATGTAAAGATTTATGAGGAGTATTATTATGAGTGCAAAGGGGGTTGCCCTCCTGATGAACAGAAAGAATGCCCTTATCACAATTACTGCTAAGGGAAGGAGCGCTATGCTGATAAGGAGGCTTATGTAGCTGCCTATAAGCGTAAGGTCATACGCCTCTATGCCTTTTCCCCTCATTAAAAACCTGTGCCCTGGAAGAACGCCCAGTGCAGAGTCTGCATTCGGCGCCCCAAGGAAGATGGAGGGGATGGTGTCAAGGAAGGTGTGTGTCAAAGCCATAGATGTTATGAAAACAACCGAGAAGTCGCCTCCAAGAGAGAGGAAAAATATCAGGGGGATAACCGTGTTTATGTGAATGCCGGGCGTCAATCCTGTGAATGTCCCTGCAGCTACTCCGAGGATTATCGCTGGGAGGATTTGATAGAGCATGCAAACACGCTGCAACCATTCTTTATATGTTTCAGCCTGCTGATAATGGAAATCTTTCAGTTGGAGTGTTTATTCTGCCAATAGCGCTTATCTTCATACTCCTCTCAATCCTTCTGTTTATTATCTCTGTGCCTATCACCTTCCCCCTTATCCTTACAATATCCCCCCTCTTTATATTATCTGCCGCCGATATGTTGCCGAGCAGCCCCCTTATGCTGTCATTATCCCTGCTGGTGAGGGTGAGCTCCAGGTAGTCTCTCCTGTTCAATCTTATCCTTTTAATCTTCTCGACCCTTCCTATGAATGAGAGGCAGCCCTTACAGCTGTCCCTGCTGATTGTAGCGTTTATCTTCTCAGATGCTTTCCTGTTGCCGTCAACCAGAAGCAGGGCGCCTGTTGCAGCTACCGAGATAATCAGGCTTATTATAAGAAGCTTCTTCTCCAGGATGCTGTCTTCCTTGTTTTTGTGCATGAAAAAACATTAGAACAGCTCATTTTTATTGTTTTATGCATATCCCTGCAAATCTTTCGATGCAGGATTTATGGGATTGCTAACAAAACATTATTAAATGAGTTTTGCTCCCAAAAGCGGGAGGAGTGATTAAATGGATGCAAAATTCAATTTTAAGACGAGTGCAGACATAAAAATATCCAAACGGATGATTGATCAGGTCGTCGGGCAGGATCAGGCGGTTGAGATAATCAAGAAGGCCGCTCGTCAGAGAAGGCATGTTCTCTTGATAGGTGAGCCGGGCACGGGCAAATCAATGCTCGGCATGGCCCTTGCAGAGCTCCTCCCCAAGGAAAAGCTCGTCGATGTTCTTGCCTATCCCAATCCCAACGACGAGAATATGCCCCTCATAAGGACTGCCCCTGGAGGAACAGGAAGGGTGATAGTCGCGCGTGCAAAGGCAGAGAGCATGCAGATGTTCAAAAGCCAGAATGTGATACTCCTCATAATCGCAATCCTCTCCATGCTTGCTCCCTGGTGGATAAGGCAGCAGTACCTTAAAGACGGGGTCATGGCGGCAAACATAATGTTCGCCACATTCTTCATAGGCGGCATGTTCTTTCTCGCGGCGTTTGCATTCTTCATAAGCTTTGGGAGGAAGATAGGCAACAGCAAGGTGATGGTGCCCAAGCTGATTGTGGATAACTATAAGAAAAAGATATCCCCCTTCTTTGACGCAACCGGTGCACACGCAGGCGCACTTCTTGGAGATGTTCTCCATGACCCATTCCAGAGCGGCGGCCTCGGGACGCCGGCGCATGAGCGCGTCGTAGCAGGAATGATTCACAAGGCGCATATGGGGGTCCTCTTCATAGATGAGATTGCAATATTGCAGCCCCACACCCAGCAGGAGCTTCTCACAGCCCTCCAGGAGGGCAAGTATCCGATAACAGGGCAGAGCGAGAGGAGCGCGGGTGCAATGGTGAGGACAGAGCCTGTACCCTGCAATTTCATACTCGTAGCGGCAGGCAACCTGGAAACGCTGAAGAATATGCATCCCGCGTTGAGGAGCAGGATAAGGGGCTACGGCTATGAGATATCCATGAATGAAACAATGAAGGACACCCCTGAGAACAGGTACAAAATTGCAGTCTTCGTCGCCCAGGAGGTAAAGAAGGACGGTAAGATACCCCACTTCACAAAGGCAGCTGTTAATGAGATTATAAAGGAAGCAAGAAGAATGGCAAACAGGAAAAGCCATCTCACACTCAGGTTAAGAGAGCTGGGCGGACTTGTAAGGGCCGCCGGCGACTACGCCGTGGAGAAGAACAGCCCTATTGTGGATGTCTCCCATGTCAAGAAGGTCAGGAAGATAGCGAGGACGCTTGAGAAGCAGCTCGCAGACTCCTACATAGAGAGGAAGAGGGAGTATGAGGTGATAAGAATAGAGGGTGAGCTTGTGGGCAGGGTGAACGGGCTGGCGGTGATAGGCAGCAGTTCTGCATTCTCAGGCATTATCCTCCCAATAGACGCTGAGGTTACTCCCGGGGGCAAGGAAAAGGAGATTGTCGCAACAGGAAAGCTGGGCGACATAGCCAAGGAAGCCATAAAGAATGTTTCTGCGATAATAAAAAGGTACTTCGGCGAGGATATACAGGGGACAAAGGACATATATGTGCAGTTCCTCCAGACATATGAGGGGGTGGAGGGTGACTCTGCAAGCATAGCCGTCGCCACTGCGATAATCTCTGCCCTGAAAAAGCTGAAGGTAAAACAGGACCACGCAATGACAGGGAGCCTTTCTGTAAGGGGCGAGGTACTTCCTGTAGGCGGTGTATCCGCCAAGGTTGAGGCGGCTATTGAAGCAGGCATAAAGTATGTCATTGTTCCTAAGTCGAACCTTCAGGACATAATCATAGACAAGGCAAAGCTGGACAAGATAACCCTTATCCCTGTAACAAACATCGTCGAGGTACTTGAGGACGCTATTAACTGGGAGGGGAAGAAACGCCTCCTTACTAAAATGAAGGGCATGAATTAATCCGCTAATCCCTCCAGTAAACCTCAACCTCTTCTGTTCTTTCATAGGGCCTTATTGCAATTCTTTCAGGCGAGAATTCCTCTTTTGTGCCTTTGGCGGATGCAGAGCGGTATTTCACTAGCCCGAGCCAGGCAATCATTGCACCATTGTCCACGAGGAACTCATTCTCCGGAACATAAAACTCCGACTTTCTCTCCCTGCACATTGTTCCCGCCATCTCCTGAAGCCGCCTGTTGCAGGCGACTCCTCCGCCGAGTAAGAGCTCTTTCTTCTGGCAGTGCGCCATTGCCCTCTCGCTTGCTTCAATGAGCATGGCAAACACCGTCTCCTGGGTGGAATAGGCAATGTCCTCTTTGGAATGTCCCTCCCTGAGTTTCTTCTTAAGATGCGTCAGAATCCCGCCGAAGCCAAAGTCCATCCCCTTAATAACATAGGGGGTTGTTATGTACCTCTTTCCCTTTTTTGCGAGTTCATCAATCTTGGGTCCGCCCGGGAATCCGAGGGACATCTCCCTCGCGAGAGTATCGAGGAAGTTTCCTATCCCCATGTCAAGGGTCTCGCCGAATATGCGGTAGCGTCCCCCCTCAAACGCTATTATCTGGGTGTTCGCCCCTGATGCGTACAGCATTACAGGATCCTTCGCCTTTGTGAGCAGCCTTCCAATCTCAAGGTGGGCTACGCAGTGGTTTACTCCAATAAGAGGCTTATTGAGCTTTATAGCCAGTGTTCTGGCGGCAATCATTCCTATCCTTAGCGCATGCCCCATGCCCGGCCCCTGGGATACAGCTACTGCATCTATGTCCGAGAGGTTGACAGATGCTTTTTCCAGCGCTTCCTTAATCACTGAGTCGCATATCTCTATGTGATGGTTTGCCAGCTCGTTAGGGATTATCCCGCCCTGCATTGTCCTGTAGCTGTCCTTGACATTGGCGATTATTCTTCCCTTTCCATTCTTCTTTTCAGCTATTCCTACGCCGAAGGTGTGGGCGGTGCTCTCTATTCCTAAAACAATCATGTGAATTGAGTGGAACAGCCAGTTAAATATCTTTCTGCAGGGGTGTAACCTCTTTGGAGTGATTAATTCAGAAAAGTATAAATAGGATTTATCATTCTCATCTCATCATGACTAATGTAGAGCCTAAAAAAATGGATATTTCCACCTTAGAATCAAAGCTGAATAATTACAGGCGGGATTTATCTGACAAACCAGAAGAGACAAATTCACATCCCCCGATTAAACTAAGAGAGGGAGTATATGCGATAAAAA
The DNA here is from genome assembly GCA_015522765.1 of Candidatus Woesearchaeota archaeon. Taxonomy (GTDB): domain Archaea; phylum Nanobdellota; class Nanobdellia; order Woesearchaeales; family WALR01; genus WALR01. The sequence continues at coordinate 9,188 of WALR01000049.1, forward strand.
AACAACTTAGGGAGCTTAAAGCAGTCTTTAGCGGAGATGTTGATTTCTTCAGGAACAGGTTAAAGGAGGTGCCTTTTGCAATGGCCTACTCGCATCTTGATGACATATTCAAAGATTTTAGCCCTGCTAAAGAAACCATCACCCCAGAGGCTCTCTATAAATTTATGGAATCTCCTGCTGTCAGGAACGATGAACCTTCAGGACTATTTATATCCTATCTCATCAACAATTATCTTCCAGAAGGAGAAGTTACAATAACAAAACCTATACCCCTGGTTGGAACCTTTCTGGGAGAGGGGAAAACCGTAAGAGTACATCTTAACAAGTCAGATGAGTCTCCCAGAGGATTATTCACAGCAATTAAGGGAGGAACAGGAATTATTGATGCGGCGGGAACATATTCCGGCGACTTACTCGCAGCATACGGGCTCAGTGGGAAAGTTATGGTTGAAGGAGACTACTCAGGAGACCGTCTTGCTTACGGCCTATTAGGTGCAGAGGTAAGTGCAAAAGGTGTAAGGGGGCCGGGCAAGAAAAACAGAATAAGAGTTGCTGAATATATGAGGGACGGAAAACTAATAGTCCAACAGGAAATAACAAATGCGGATATCGGATTAGGAGCCTCAGGAGGAGAGATATACGCTGAGAAGATAACTAACTCCTCACTTTATGCAGCGAAAAACTTCAAGGTCCACCTCAATCAATCCCTAAGAGACGGAAGGTCTGAGGTAAATATCCCCCATCTTGAATTAGGGGAGGCTCTCAAAGGAACAGGGCTCACTACACTAAAGGCAAAGAATATTTATCTCAACGGCCACCCCCTAAACCTCATCGGCACGCTTTATTTCAGATTATTTCATTAGAGCTGTCGATACTTTTTAATATAATGCTCTTGTAATCCTGTCTCTTATACACATCTGACGCTG
>WALR01000050.1 GCA_015522765.1 Candidatus Woesearchaeota archaeon
GAATGGCTATGTGTATATTAATATGATATTTAATGAGTACTCCAACAGCCTTGACAGGGGCTACTACAACAATATCTCGCCTCTCGGCGTTCCAGAGGGAGAGATGCCCCTCTCAGAAGAGGAGTATTCCTCCCCCATAAGCGAATATTTTGGCGTGAAAAACATAGGCATGAGCGTCCCATTCGGGATATCAGCCCCCAAATGTTGAGGGTGTGCAGGCAAAGATAAGGGCAGGTGCAAACTCTCTTGAGCTTGCATTCCCAGGGACATTTGAGGGAAACAGGCAGGCCCAGACGCCTGAGATGTATGGAAAGGTCCAGAGGCAGGCCTTAAGAGAGGTAGCCCAGGCAAACGATGTCAAGTTCACCACCCACGCAGCATACGGAATAATGGGCTTAAGCCAGGATCCAAGAACAGGGCAGTTTCAGCTTTCTTACTCAAGGAATGCAAGGGCGGAGGTGGAGCGCGCAATAGAATTCGCCGCAGATGTTGGAAGCGGAAGCTCTGTTGTTGTCCATACAGGCGAGTTTGAGAGGCCCCTCACCCATATCTACCCCTATCTCGATGAGGAGCGCGGCCTTGCAGGGCACGAGGTGGACCGCAATGGGAGAGAGCTCAGAAATTACGCGAGGGACAAAGAAACCGGCAGGCTGCTCTTTAAGAGGGATGAGGCAGAGGTTCAGCAGGCAAAATTCCTTCTTCTTGATGACAGGACAGGGCAGGTTTTTGAGACTGTACAGAATAACAAGGCCATCTCCCAGCCTGTATGGAGGAGAGCAAAAAAGGACTACTGGGGCTATAACCAGAAGGGGGAAAAAGTGTTTATTAAAGGTCAAAGATATGATGACAAGGGGAATCTCATTTACGAAGGTGACTACATTGATTATGAAGACAAAAAGATAGAGGACCCCTTCGGGATAAGACATGAGCACTGGGAGAAGCTTCCGGGAGGGCACAAAGTAAGGGTTCACGGAGGCAGGGTTCCTGAGATAGACCCTGAGACAGGGCGCATTAAAATAAGGCTTATGGCTCTAGAAGACTTCAAGAAGGAGGCAGAGGAGTACAACAGCTATTACTCCAAAATTGTGGGCAAGAAGCCGGACTTCTATGACAGGGTCACTGCAAGAGAGATGTTTCTTAAGAGCACCCTCCTCACACAGGCAGCCCAGTCAAGGGCATGGTCTCTTGAGTATGGAAAGGAGCTCCCGAATCTGATAAAAGCAAAGAAGAAGCTGGTAAGTCTACTCGACCACTACAAAAAGCTGGAGTCGCAGATGAAGGCTGAAGACCTGTGGAAGATAATGAAACAGGACAATTCACTTGCAAGATTTATAGGTGATTTGCAGACCCCTGAGATGAAAAGGCCCACTGATGTTATAAAAGAAAGACTGGATGACCTCGATAAGGAGATACAGTTCAGAAGCGACTATACCATCAGCCTTGAGCAGCAGGCAGAGGACACTATAGAAAGCATGAGGCATCTAAGGACTCCTGAAAAGTTTGTTGCAAAGAATGTTACAAAGGAATATGCTCTTCTTGGCATAAAGGCGATGCAGGAGACAAGGAATAAGGAGAAGCCAATAGCAGTGACTGTTGAGAACCTCTTTCCAGAGAGATTTGGGGGCCATCCACAGGAGCTTAAGAACCTCATTAAGGCTGCAAGGAGAAAAATGGTTGATCTCCTCACCAAGCCTGTGATTGAGGGTGGGGGTGCAAGCGGCGGTGACTGGAATAAAAAGACGGGTGCAGGTGTATGGGACAGGCAGATGTTTAAGAAGGGGAAAAATCCTTATTACCGACCAAATCTCACAAGGCAGGAGGCTGAGAGACTGGCTGAACAGCACATAAAAGTTACATTTGACACAGGGCATATGAACCTCTGGAGGAAGTACTGGAACCCCGCCCCCGGTAAGAGTCCTGAAGAGAATGAGAAGGAATTCAGGAAGTGGTACCTCGAGCAGTTTGAGTCTCTTGCAAGAGAAGGAATGATTGGGAATATGCATTTAGTCGATAACTTCGGTTACAGAGACGACCATCTTGCCCCTGGCCAGGGGAACACCCCTGTAAGGGAGGTAATGCATATACTCAAGAAGTACGGTTATAAGGGCCCTCTCACCGTCGAGCCCGGAGCTGATGCGAGCACAGACATAGCAGATGTTTATGGCATGCTTAAGGCATGGAAGCACTTAGGCGGCCAGGTTTACGGGACCAACGGGATAGGCGTTATCCCGTCGGGCATGCCTTCAGGGTCATGGAGCAACATCCAGTATTCATACTTCGGCAGGAACTATTCCCCCTATTTTGTCTTTGGCGGCTACTCCCCCAGTAATGATTTCACCTTCTGGAGCAATGTCCCCCTTGAATAAGCGCAAACAAAATAAAATAGAAAAAGATTAATACGCACTAAACAAAACCAGTCTTATGTGCGGGATAATCGGGGCTGTCAACCTACAAAACCTTCAGATAGCCAGATTTATAGAGGGGATGAAGGCAATCTCCTACAGGGGCAGGGATGCTGTAGGCATATTTAATGAGGGTGCTTTAATCTCTCAGCCCCTTCATAGCGGCTCAGCTGTTGAGGGGGTGTTGAAGCATCTTTTTAAAACGATTAGAAAAGGGCTCTCTGAGAATTCCGGCTTTGTAATAGGGCATCTCCTCCATTCCATTGTGGGCGATGCTCCCCAGCCGATTGTTATTGAGGAGGATAGCAGTACTTTTGTCCTTGCGGCAAACTGCGAGATTTACAACTGGAGGGAGCTTGCAGAGGAGAACAGCATAAAAGCGGAGAACGACGCATGGCTTCTCGCAAAGCTGCTTGTTAAGAAGAAGGCATTCTCTCCAGAAAGGATAAACAGGGTTCTCTCCTCATTAGATGGCGTTTACTCATTTGTTTTTGCAACCCCTGAGAATGTTTTTCTTGCGAGGGATATACTTGGCCAGAAGCCGTTATGGTTCTTTTTTGACGGAAATATGAAAGCAGCCACCAAATTGCAGGGCGAGTCAGGAGGCATTGCATTTGCCTCTGAAAAGAAGGCCCTTCTTAAGATGGGGATGAAAGAGGCGGTTGAGCTCAATCCAAGGATAATACTAGACTACTCTCTAAAAGAGCGCACGCTTGAGATGTTTAACAGGGGTTTCCTAAGCCCGGGTTCCACAGCCAGCTCAAACGATTCATTCAGGAAGGGCGGATTAAACCAAGATGCGCTCATAAAAAAGGCTCAGGGCCTGCTGATAAATGCTGTTTCCAAGAGGCTTCCTGACATGAAGCTTGGACTATTAATGAGTGGGGGGGTTGACTCCGCAGCAATCGCATTAATACTTAAAAAGCTGGGTGTCCCTTTCTCCTGTTACATAACCTACTACTCTGACTCTGACAATAAGAAGGATAAGAAAAAGCAGGATGTTAATAATGTAAACAACGATGTTGTGTTTGCGAGAAAAATGGCTGATTACCTTGAGGTGGAATTAATAGAGAAGAGGCTTTCTCTCAGGGATGTTGAGGAGCTTTTGCCTGAAGTTGTGGATACAATTGAGGATACCCAGGCGGTTAAGGTGTCTGTCGCCCTGACAATGTTCGCATCAATGATGGAGATGAAGAAGGCAGGCATAAAAGTCGTGTTCTCGGGATTGGGCAGCGAGGAGATATTTGCGGGCTACACAAGACATATGCTCTCTGATATTAGCGTTCTTGACAAGGAGAGCGTTGCAGGTCTCAGGAGGATGTACGAGAGGGATCTTTACAGGGATGATACATGCAGTATGATGAACGGGCTTGAGCTGAGGCTTCCCTTTCTTGACAAAGAACTAGTCAACTTCGCCATTGCTCTTGACGGCAGGCTTAAGATAAACAGGGGCGTCAACAAGTACATACTGAGAGAGGCAATCTTTAGGATGGGGCTGCCCCGGGAGATAGCCTTCAGAAAAAAGGTTTCTGCCCAGTATGGAAGCAGGGTGGACAGGGCTGTTGATATGCTCTCCAAAAAGAAGGGTCTTCCCAGATCTGCCTTTCTAGAGTCCCTCCTGCCGGGAAGCAAGCCGCCCCTCGGCGTGCTCTTTAGCGGGGGGAAGGACAGTGTTTTAGCTATGCACATAATGGGCCTTCAGCTTTATTCAATTAAATGCCTCATAAGTGTTGAGAGCAGGAACAAGGACTCTTATATGTTTCACACCCCTGCGATTAATCTCATCCCTTTGCAGTCGGCCGCCCTCGGGGTTCCCTCTTTGAGGGCTTTTACAGCGGGTAAAAAAGAGGAAGAGCTCGACGACCTTAAAGGGGTGGTTGCTAGGGCGGTGGCTGAATTTAAGATTCAGGGGATAGTGACAGGCGCCCTCTTCTCAACCTATCAGAGGGACAGGATAGAAGAGCTGGCAGATGCCCTTAACCTCAAGGTGTTCAGCCCCCTCTGGCTCATGGACCAGTCAAATGAGTTAAAGATGGTTATAAGGCAGGGCTTCAGGGCTGTCATAGTCAGGGTTGCGGCGATGGGCCTTGATAAGAGTCTTCTGGGCAGGGTTATTGACGAAGAGGTGTATAACCTGCTTAAAGAGGCAAATAGGAAATACAAGGTAAACATCGCCGGTGAGGGCGGTGAGTTCGAGACTATCGTTGTTGATGGTCCAATCTTCAATAAACGAATAAATATTGATGAGTACGAGATAGTTGAGGATGACGGGCTTTTTGAGATGGTAGTTAAGCGCGCATCGCTCAATGAAAAAAAGGATTAAAATGGGTGCCAGGCCAAGAAAACTTCCATTCAGGTTCGCATCATTTGTGACAGGCTTCTCCTCTGTAATGATGCAGATTGTGGTCTTGAGAGAAGCAATAACAGGCTTTTATGGTGATGAACTCACAATTGCGATAATCCTCTCTGTCTGGTTCTTCCTTATAGGAATGGGGGCTATCCTTCTCAAGCACCTGAAGATTAAGCGCTCCTCTTCCCTTCCCCTCCTCCGCGCCAGCTTCCTTGTGCAGACTATTCTTGCCCCCCTCACCGTCTTTATAATAAGGACGGCCAGGGTGTGGCTCGGATTAAGAGGGGTGGATTTTAACCCTGCATCCATCTTTTTTTACACATTCTTCATTTTGGCCCCCTTCTCCCTTATCTCCGGCTGGCAGTTCTCGGCAGAGGCGGAGCTGCTCTCTGAGGAGGATAAAAAAGAGAGGTTCAGGAAGAGCAGGGGGGTTTCGAAAGCATATCTAATAGACAGCATAGGTGATGTCACAGGCGCATTCACATTTACCCTTTTAGTTGCCCTCATGGCAAATTCGTTTTATGCGGCGCTCATAATCTCCTCTTTTTCCCTCTTGGCATTCCTATTCCTCCATTTTAATAATCCTATCAGTAAAGCTCATATCAATAATGCAGAAGGTGCCGGCAGGCGTATAGGGCTTACTCTTCCTATTACGGTTGTTTTGCTCTTCCTATTCCTCTTGTTTACTGTTCCTTCTCTTGAATCCCTCTCCACAGGACTCCTCTACTCTCCCCAGAGGGTTGTCAGGGATTATCATAGCAGATACGGGAATCTTGTTGTCACAGAGGATGAGGGCGCACTCTCATTTTATGAGAACTCTCTCCTTATGTTCACTACAGAAAACGAGCTTGAGGTAAGCCGGAAGGTCTATCCGCCCCTGCTGGAGTATGAAATGGCGAAACTAAGGAGGGGTAAGCCAAAAAATAACAATGCTTTTGTCTCCTCTCCGCCGAGGCGCAGGCGCATCCTTCTTATCTCTGGGGGGTTGTCAGGGACAATAAGGAAAATCCTCGATTTTTATGCCTCACTGGGCTATTGCAATGTTGCCAATAATGAATCTGGCAGTGTATTTTCATTGGATGTTGACTATGTGGAGCTGGATCCTCTTATGATTCGTTTAGGGAGGGAGATGGGACTCCTCAGTCAGGTGCTTACATACGGGAAGTGCAGACTGCATCTCAAAACATTCCTTGATGACGGCGTGAGATTCTTAAAATATACAAATAACAGCTATAATGTTATCATTGTTGACCTGCCCAATCCAACATCTCTTCAGATAAACAGGTTTTATACATCAGGTTTCTTCTCAGACTCGAGGAAGCATCTGGAGAATGGGGGGGTTCTCTCTCTAAGGGTAAGGGGCTCTGCCAATTACATGAACAAGGAGGAGTTGTCATTGAACAGGGTTGTTTACGCTACGCTCAGCTCTGTCTTCAGGAGCATCCTTGTGATTCCGGGCGTCAATAACCATTTTCTTGCCTCAATGTCTGAATTAAGCTATGAAGACTATCAAAATGCCTCATCATCGCTCAACTTAGGAACGGGTATGCACTCTTCGTTTAATCATACAATAGCAGGGGTGACTCCTATTGAATATATCAACGCTTATCTGTCCTCGAGGCTTACCCCTGACAGACTCTCTTATGTAAAAAGCAGCCTAGTCATTAAGGGCAGGGGGAAAAAGAACACCGCCCTCCATCCCATCGCCTATTTTAGTTACATAAGACTCCTGCTTGAAAGGTTCAAGCTGGGTGTTTTTACCATTGCCCTTCTTGCGCTAGCCATTCTTATTGCTGGATTAGTGCTGATAAAAGCAAGGGCCATTCCCTCAACAATACTCCTAGTCGGCATCTCCTCCCAGATCACCAGTCTTGCACTGCTCCTCATTTTTCAGAGTGCATATGGAGCCTTATATGGCAGGATTAATCTCCTTATAGGGGCGTTCCTCATAGGAAGCACGCTTGGCGCCTTCTCGTCCTCCTTGATTACGAGGCGGGTTCTCTCAAAAAAACACACTAACCCTATTAAGTCGTTGGTGCTTAAAAGGTGGCTCTTCGCCAGTGTTGCATTTTTTGGTCTTTACATACTCTTCCTAAATCTTTCCCTTGGGTGGCTAATTAAGTTAGCCCCGCCGAATGCAATCAGGGTGTTCTCTCTTTCCCTCTCCTACCTCTCCATTAAGATAGACCTCATCTTCCCCCTATCGATGCTTGTGCTTGGTGTCATGACATCGATGGCATTTCCCCTTGCTGGCGGTTTAATGAGCCTCAGCCAGCTCCCTGATAAAAAGATTGGGCGCGGTGAAAACCCAATTGGCGGCTTGCTCTACTTCGCGGACATGGCAGGTGCAGGGGTGGGGGCTGCAGGTGCAAGCATATTGTTGCTGCCTGTGCTTGGGGCTGTCTCTTATACACA
>WALR01000051.1 GCA_015522765.1 Candidatus Woesearchaeota archaeon
AAAACATTTATCCCCAAAAGTTCTCCAGCGTCAAATAACTTTTCTGTTATTTCCCCATCCTCCTGTGAAGGTGTAGGATCTCCTAAAGGATGATTATGCACCAAGATAATGGAATTGGCGCTTTCCTTAATCGCTGACTTAAAAACCTCTCGAGGATGTATCAATGATGCAGTTAGTGTTCCTATCGAAACAGTCTCTTCCTTTATTATTCTGTTTTTGGAGTCAAGATGAAGCACCACAAAAATCTCTTTTGTTAATCCTGCCAGCTTTGGAGCAACATATTCGTAAACATCGAAACGCGGTAGCATAAAACAACACATCTAAAAATTAACAGAATCGGCAAATTAAGAATCAAGCATCTCAATCTCTATATTTAACCCCTCGGGGATTGGGACGCGCATCACGAGCCTCAATGCCCTCTCATCAAGCGCCAGGTCAATAACCCTTTTATGTATCCTCATCTCATATCTTTCCCATGTCGCACTGCCCTCTCCGTCAGGGCTCTTCCTTGTAGTAACTCTTAAACGCTTGGTTGGAAGGGGAATTGGCCCCCTGATAGCCACTCCTCTCTTCTCTGCTATGTCCTTTATGTATTGACAGGTCTGATTGACCTTTTCTATGTCAACACTTGCTATCTTTATCCTTGCTTTCTCCATTTTGCCTCATGACAAACACTGGTTCATCATGCTTAACCCATAAAAAATAAACACAATAAAAACAAAATCATGGCTTGTGCTCCACAAGCTCTGTGCACATACCTGCGGCAACTGTAGAGCCGGAATCCCTGACCGCGAACCTTGCAAGCTGAGGGATATCCTTAAATGTCTCTATTGCCAGTGGCTTGGTGGGCTTAACCTTAACAATCGCCGCATCCCCATTCTTGATAAAGTCAGGGTGCTCCTGCAGGGTTTCTCCGGTGGCAGGATTAAGCTTCTTCACAATCTCTGTTATTGTGCAGGCAACCTGGGCTGTGTGCACATGGAACACAGGGGTGTATCCCTTGGTCATAACACTCGGATGGTTGAGCACAACAATCTGGGCAGTGAACTCTGAAGCGACCTTTGGAGGGTTGTCCTCAGGCCCTATGACATCCCCTCTTGTGACATCCTTCTTTGTGACACCTCTTATGTTAATGCCTACATTATCGCCGGGTTCGGCCTGCTGGAGCTGTTCATGGTGCATCTCTATTGACTTAATCTCTCCCACAACCCCCTTTCCGTCTCTTGCAGGCATAATCTTTACCTTCTGCCCAACTTTAAGAATACCTGTGTCTACCCTGCCTACAGGAACAACACCTATCCCTGTAATGTTATACACATCCTGTATGGGAAGCCTTAAAGGAAGATTGATTGGCTTCTCCGGAACAGCCAGGTTGTTAAGAGCCTCGAGAAGTGTTGGCCCTGAATACCAGGACATGTTCTCTGATTTCTTAACCACATTATCCCCTTTGAGGGATGCAAGAGGCACAAACGGTATCTTTGAAGGGTCATAACCCACTGTTTTAAGAAGCTGGCTTACCTGCTCCTTAACAGAGTTAAACACATCCTCCTTGTAGTCCTTCATGTCCATCTTGTTTATTGCTATTATGAGCTGGTTAACCCCGAGTGTCTTTGAGAGGAAGACATGCTCCTTTGTCTGGGCCATGACTCCGTCATTAGCCGCAACGACAAGGACAGCTGCATCCGCCTGGCTTGCGCCCGTAATCATATTCTTAATGAAGTCCCTGTGGCCTGGTGCGTCTATTATGGTGAAGTAGTACTTCTCTGTCTCAAATTTCTTGTGGCTCAGGTCAATTGTGAGGCCCCTCTCCCGCTCTTCCTTCAGATTGTCCATGACAAATGCAAACTCGAAGCCCGCCTTTCCAAGGTCTTTTGCCTTCTCCTGGAGCTTCTTCATAGTCTGCTCGTCTATACCGCCAGCATCATAAAGGAGCCTGCCGACAGTTGTTGATTTTCCATGGTCAACATGACCTATAAACACCAGATTCATATGCTCTTTTCCCTTAGCCATTTTCATTCCCTCCTCATCTTATCATATTCTTATCAAATCTCATTAAAGTTATTTTAAACAAAATAACTCCATCCCCAACTATTTATATAATATCGAGGGGTTTATTTATCCTATTTAAATTTTGTGTTTATACCCTCCTTAAGAGTC
>WALR01000052.1 GCA_015522765.1 Candidatus Woesearchaeota archaeon
AGAGGAGGCGCCTTTCACCTCTAAGATTGGCAAGAACTCAATCACGCTCTTCCTTGATTCAAAGTACTCGGATATGGACGCAGACATATTTCTTGACGGGGATTACCTGCTTACAGCAAGGATTGGGCGCAGGGGGACGATAAAGATAACCAGAAAGAACAAGATTGGCAAGCTAATCACCGACGCACTCAATGTAGGCGGGAAGCTCGTCGTGAAGGTGTGAGGCTACCTATAAGAATTACCTGTAGACATTCTGTGGAAAATAACCAAGGGAATTTCCTTTATCAATTCGTTCCATACCTTCGGTCATGGCTCTGGGTAAATCAGACCCCTCTACTCTGTAGAAGGTAACACTGTCTACGCCTTGTCCAGGATCCATTGAGGCGAGTGTTACCCAACCTTCACCACCCGCTACAAAATACACCCCTGTCGGATCCACGCTTATGCCAAGATTTCCAACGTAATAAGGAGTAGTTATTCCTTTCTCCTCTAAAGTTTTTTTGACAGCATCAACGACTGGTCTTATCTTATCCGCAACATGCGTTATGCCTTTCGCCTTTAGAAATTCTTCGACAGCTTCAGCGAGTGATCGTGGTTGTGTTCCCCTCACACTGTTGTCTTCTTCTACCACTTAAGGTCGCCTGGTGTTCTAAAACCTATATTGAAATACTTTATCTGCCCTTTTGGGCGCTTCTTATATTTATATTTTGTTGTTCTGGAGTGCATATTGGCTTATATGAGCCATTATTCTGCCCTTATTAACCAAAAATAAATAATCAAAAATCAATAAAATTTATAATAGGCAAGGCCCTAACAAATTGAATGCTTGAAATAAAATTTGTAAGGGAGAATCCCGATGCTGTGAAGAGGGACCTTAAGAAAAGGGGAATGAGCAGTTACATCCCCCTTGTTGACGAGCTTCTGAAGGCAGATGGGGAGTACAGAAACCTCCTAAGAAAAGAGGAGGGGCTGAGAAAAGAGAGGAATGAGCTGACAAACGAGATAAGGAAGGCGAGGAAGCAGGGAAAGGATACCAGTAAACTGATTGAAAGGGCAAAGGCGCTTCCTGAACTCGTAAAAAAGGCAGAGAATGATAAAGATAAGAAACGCAGGAGAGTTACTGAAATACTCTTCACACTTCCCAACCTCCTTGATGAATCAGTTCCTGTGGGAAAGGATGAAGAGGGGAATGTGGTAGTGAAGAAGTGGGGCGCCGCTAAAAAACTCCCCTTCAGGGGAAAGAGCCATGTAGACCTCCTCTCATCCCTTGATGTTGGGGACCTCGAGAGGGCCTCCAAAATATCGGGGGCGAGGTTTTACATCCTAAAAGACCAGCTTGTTAAACTAGAGCTTGCACTTGTCCAGTTTGCAGTTGACAGGCTCTCAAAAAAGGGATTTACGATTATTGAGCCGCCCTATATGATGGGGAGAAAGGCATATGAGGGCGTTACCGACCTCCACGACTTTGAGGATGTCATGTACAAGATTGAGGGGGAAGACCTCTACCTTATAGCAACATCAGAGCATCCGCTGGCTGCGATGCACATGAATGAAACATTTGATAAGGGTAAGCTCCCATTGAAATATGCGGGCGTCTCCCCCTGCTTCAGGAAGGAGGCAGGCAGCCACGGCAAGGATACGAAGGGGATATTCAGAGTTCACCAGTTCATAAAGATAGAGCAGTTCATCTATTCAGCCCAGGAGGACAGCCCTAAGTATCACGAGGAGCTTCTTAGGAATGCCGAGGAGTTTTATAAGGAGCTTGGGCTTCCCTACCGCGTTGTTAACATCTGCACAGGGGACATAGGGACTGTCGCGTCGAAGAAGTATGATATAGAGGTGTGGATGCCTATACAGGAAAAGTACAGGGAGGTCGTCAGCTGTTCCAACTGCACCTCCTATCAGGCGACAAGGCTCAATATAAAGTACAGGGAGAACAAGGGAGGCGTGCAGGTAAAAAAATATGTGCATACGCTCAACAGCACCGCCATCGCGACGACGAGGACGATGGTGGCTATAATGGAGAACTTTCAGAGGGAGGACGGCAGTGTGGCAATACCAAAGGTGCTCTGGCCCTACACCCTGGGGATGAAGGAGATAAAAAGGATTAAAGGGGATTAAAATGCCGCTTGACTATAAGAGCTACATCGGCGTGGGCCTTCTCACGATAATAATCTCCGTGTTCACCATGCTTAAGACGGATAATAACTTCACACTCTTCATTATAATCGGCGTGGGGATGATACTTTACGGACTCCTAATCAGGGGGAAATCTGTTAAGGGCAGGAAGCTCAGTAAGCTTAGGCACAGAGCAGAAGTCGGGAATGCCATAAGAAGGGCTTCTACTGCAGGCGGAATAAGTAGGTCAAATAGTGCATCCATCCACTCGGCGAATCAGGTTAGTGCTCATAGAGAGTTCCGCTATTGCCCCAACTGCGGCGCAAGGATATCATCTGAGTACAGGTTCTGCCCGAGCTGCGGCGCAAGGATAAGGTAAATTACAGGGAAATTATAGGAAGATTTAAATAATTCCTGTTTTATAAGGGTTATTCTGAGTTTCATATTGGGCATTATTAGCATAACAGGGCTGGCTTAATGGCAGGAAAAAGCTTAATCGGGAAAAGAGAAGATTCGGTTAATCTTAAGACTTTTCTCTGTTTAAGGCTTGTCATGCTTGACGGCTATATGCTTATTGCATCTGCTCTTAAGCCCATTGCCAGAAAGTACGATTTTACACTCAACATCGCAAGATGGTAAGGCATTACGCCTGCTGTCTTGGATGTTGACTTGTTCTCCGTCTAATTCAGCAGGCATGTAGCAGACCATCTCGCCAATCAAGGAGGTGTTAAATATGGCCGACACATGCCATGTGTGTGGGGAAGTAATCACCACCCCTCTGTGCGAGAATTGCGCGGCAGAGGCATTGAAGGAGTGGGCATTAAGCAGGGGTATGCCCCACCTTATAGCTAGAATAAACCAATCCCTTGTCATGTTCAAGGACTATCCAATCACAGATGTGAGGTGTGTCAGGTGCGGAGGGCCTGTGAAGGTATGCACTTTTTGCTTCACAAATGAGGCATTAGGCAAGATTGTTAGCCTGCATAGCCACCACACAGACATGTTCAGCATTATGAGCGACCTGGAAACATAGCTTTTATTTTTGTTTTTATTATTCATCATTCCATTACATTTTTAAATTATTGGTACTTGCTATTCTTATGAAACACAGCTTCACAATAACATTAATCCTTATATCCTTCTTTCTCGTCTCCCAGCTATTCGGGATATTGATAATAAGGGAATACATTGATATAAAAAGGAGCGCCCAGGAGCACAAGACGGTCATAAAGGCGGAGAACTACATAATAGAGCCGCCCCGTGTAAAGGACGAGTCAAAGTCGTACATCTACATTGCGCTATCAATTGCGGTTGGAACAGCTCTTCTTCTCTTAATAATCCGATTCAAAAAGGTAATGTTCTGGAAATCCTGGTATCTCCTGAGCGTCGCGATAAGCATCATGGTCGCCTTATATCCCTTTATTCTTCGCCTCTCAAGGAGCGGGGCATTCTGGTGGACAACCCTCTTTTCTTTTCTTCTCGCCTATCTCAAGGTATCCAGGAGAAGCATGGTAATCCATAATACAACAGAGCTTCTTATTTATGCGGGGATAGCCGGGCTTATCGTCCCTATCCTTAACCTTTACTCAGCAATCATGCTCTTAATACTTATCTCGCTTTATGATATGTACGCTGTCTGGCATTCTAAGCATATGGTGGCAATGGCGAGGTTTCAGACCTCCCATAAGCTCTTCTCGGGGTTTATGCTGAGCTACTCTGCAGGCGGAAGGGGAGAGAATAAAATCAGCTATGAGAAATCAGCCCCTGCTAAAAACAAGGATGCTAAAGACAATGAGGAGGAAACAACAGCCATACTGGGCGGCGGCGACATAGCATTCCCCCTCATATTCTCGGGCGTGCTCATGAAGACTACAGGGAGTTTAACCCCTGCCTTCATCTCGACATTGTTTGCTGCAACAGGCCTCTCAATTTTATTAATACTCTCAAAGAAGAAGAGGTTCTACCCTGCGATGCCATTTATAACAGCGGGTTGCTTCCTCTCACTGGCGGTTATAAGATTCCTGTTGTAATACCCTGTAATAATCAGTAGCTTAAAGGGTTTATCTTCATCCCGTCCTTCGCCGCCACTGCGTGGATTCCGGTCTCCCTTGTTATCCTCCTCGCCTGCTCCAATGGGTCATTATTCACCATTTTTATCCCGAAGTGGGTTATTATGGCGAGCTTCGGCTTCGCGGATGAAACAGCCGCAATCGCATCCTCCATGTCCATATTGTAATCATCAGTCTTCTCAAAATCCCTCACATTAAGGATTAAAATATCGACCCCCTCCACATTACCTATTACCTCTTCTGATGAAGCAGTGTCTGAAAGGTAGCCTATGCTTGCCCCCTGGTTGATAATCACAAATCCCAATGATTCCGGCTCGTCATGGAGTGTTCTGAAGCTGTGAATCTCAACATCGTTTATTGCCACCCTGCTGTCGGGCTGCGCCGTCAGTATCCTCTCGCACATCGCGGCGTAGTGGGGCAGAAGTATCCTTGGATAGCCCTCTGCTCCGTTAATCACTGTCTTGTTCGCAAGCAGCACGCCGTGGCTGTCAAGTCCGTTGTGGGTTGTTGCTGCTATCAGCGCGTTTATGTCAGCTGAATGGTTGAGGTGGGCGTGGCTCACTACTATCCCTGTGTTCTCCCTTGGATTAATTCCATAGCTTCTTGCTGCGGGCAGACTGCCAGGGCCCGGGTCTATGTGCAGCTGGCTCTCATTTGTCTTAACAACTATTCCTCCGCTTCCCCTTATCTGCCTCCCGACTACAAATATGTCTCCTCCTGTTCCTAAGAATACAATTCTAAGAGCCACATTAACACCCCCTATTAATATTTGCATTGTTGTTTTTAAAACTTGCGATTAATTGTGTTTCAGGGCTCTCCTGATTATTTCTTTATGAACCTTTTGAGATCTTCTCTTCTTTTTCTGAACTCCCTCTGTCCTACACCCAGAAAGTAGGGGTGCCTGTAGAACTTGAATGAGTCCGCCACGCTGAAGCGGAATGAGGGATTAAAATAGAACACATTGTCTCTTGGTATCACAAGATGCTTCATCATCGTTGATAGGGAAAGTGTTATCACGGTGACCATGTTCTTCTTATCTTGGAGGTACGATGTGTTGTTGAGGAGGTTCACAGCAATAATCTTTTTTGAGGACAGGCTCTCTATAGGCACAGGTAACAGCACCCCACCGTCAACGAGGAGGGTGTTGCCCCTCCTTACAGGAGGGAGTATCCCCGGCAGGGCAATTGACGCCATGATTGCATCAACTATAAGACCATCCTTTATGATTAATGGCTTCTGCCTCAATATGTCAGTTGCGGCTATTGATAAAGGAATCTTCGTGTCCCTGAATGCCGCATTTCCGAATATTCTCTTCATAAATCTCCTTATATTATCCCCCCTGATAATTGACAGTCTCCCGCCCTTTAAGTCCATTAGCTTAAGGAATTCAATCTTGCGCATGCCCATTATTATTTTAAGAAGCGAGTCCACCTCCATGTGCAACGCGTAGTAGGCGCCTATTATTGCGCCTATGCTTGCCCCTGAGACCTCGGCTATCTCTACGCCCTCCCTTCTCAGCCCCCTTATTATGGGAATGTGGGCTATGCCCCTTGCCGCCCCTGCCCCAAGCGCCAGCCCCACCTTATTATCATTCATTCTTATCTCCCAAAACGCCTCTCTCTTGAGGAGTATTCCTTAATCATCTCTTCAAAGTCCCTTCTGGAGAAGTCAGGCCAGAGGGTATCGCTGAATATAAGCTCTGAATATGCCGACTGATATGTCAGGAAATTGGAGAGCCTCTTCTCCCCTCCAGGTCTAAGTATTAAGTCCGGGAAGTCCCTCAGCCAGAGGTGCTTCACAAACTCCTCCTCGTTAATCCTGCTTATTCTGCCTGACTTGTAAAGTCGGGCGAGTAGCCTTGCCACCCTAACTATCTCCTGTCTTCCGCCGTAGGCGATTGCGAAGTTCGCGGTGTTCGGCCTGTTCTTTCCAGTGGCTTTTTCTATCTCTCTCATCATTGAGGAGATGTCCCTGCTAAGCAATGCCCTGTCCCCTATGAATCTTATCCTTATCCCCCTCTCCTCGAGTAGCTTAAGGTTCTTCTTCTTCATGACCCTTTTGAAAAGCTCTTTGAAGAGACCCATGAGAAAATTGACCTCTTTCTTGGAGCGATTGAAGTTCTCTCTTGAAAATGCGTAGAATGTCGCCTCTCTGATGCCGAACTCCCCGCACCACTTTGCGAAGTCTATGAGTTTGTCGGCGCCCTTCTTGTGCCCCATGAACACGGGCAGATTTTTTTTTCTCGCCCATCTCCTGTTTCCGTCGAGAATTACAGCTATATGCCTCGGCATGTTATGCTTTTCCATCACAACCCCCTATAAAAATAAAAATATTAAATGTAAAAAATGTTTATGAGAGCAACTATTTTCTCTGTTTCTTCTTTGCCTTTGAGGTCCTAGAACGCTTCACAGGTTTCTTAGCACTCTTAGCCTTCTTCTTGGCTACTTTCTTCTTTGCCGGCTTCTTGCTCGTAAGACGCTTTGCCTCTGCGAGGGCCATCTTCTCAATCCTCTTCTTCTGCCGCTCGCCCTCTCTTACGAGGCGCCCCACGAGTTCCTCTGCCTGCTTCTTTGTCGCAACGCCCTCTTTAACAAGTCTCCTTGCCTCCTGCTCTGCCTTTCTCTTGGTTATAGAGGCGATGCCTATCCCAAGCAGAAGTCCCCTCTTAAATTCCTTCAACATATTAACACCTCCATGTATTAGCTTATTCAGTACCTCTTGGAGTTTTCCTTTATTAAGGTTACTATTAGGACAAGGGAAAGAAGGGCTGCCAGGGAGAAGCCCGTCACAGAAATGGCTGAGTAGCCGTATATAAATTTGCCTCCTGTATTAACAAGGAGTGCTGATGCGATTGTCAATGATGAGATTATGAGGACCAGCGCCAGTGTCTTTGCCAGGAATATTATGTCCGTCCTAAGCCATATCATGTCAGAGTGGAGCCTGTCTATATGCTCCTCCCCGCTCTCTATCCCGCTGACAAGCTCGTAAACCTCTTTTGGCAGCTCTGTGATAAACTCCTTGAGTTCAGAGCCGGTTTTTATCACGCTCCTCTTGATGTATGAGGGGCTCATCCTCTCTGCGACCAGCCCTTCTGCGAAGGGCCTCATGTCCTTGATTATGTTGTAATCCGGGTAGATGCTTAGGGCGAATCCCTCAAGAGTTACAGCCACCTTGCCCAACAGCACCATATCAGGCAGAAGCCTTATCCTGTGAAGCTTTGATATTCTTATAACATCCTTGAACATTTCGGAGAGCTTCATCTCCTTAATCTCGACATCGTAATACTTTGAGAGGCTGCTCCTTATATCCACCTTAAGCGACTCTATGTCAACATCCCTGCTCATCCCGAGCTTTATCATAGAGATTGCCACGCCGTCAACATCCCCGTTGAGTATTGATATGAGGAGGTTTGCCAGTTTAATCCTTTGGTCGGGCATTATCGAGCCTGCTATCCCGAAGTCTATGAATGCAACAGCGTTTCTCTCTAATAGAAGGACATTTCCCTCGTGGGGGTCCCCATGGAAGAATCCGTCCTCAAAGACCATCTTTAGTACAGCGTTAACAACCCTTGATACAATGATGCGCTTCTTTCTCCTGCTCATCTTTGAGAAGTCCACCTCTGAGAGCTTCCTGCCGTCTATGAACTCCATCACTAAGAGCCCTCTCGTGCAGTAATCGTGGTACGGCGTTGGAATAACAATCTTGGATGTTGATGAGAAGTTATGGTGGGCCCTGTCAAGATATCTTGCCTCTATGAGAAAGTCAAGCTCATTTGCGGTGTACCTCTCGAATTCATCCAGGATATCCTTAGCCCTTATTATCTTTGGGTTGAAGTGCCTGTCTATAAGCTCTGCTATATGCCTCAGCAGAAGAATGTCAGTCCTGAATGTTCTTTCTATCCCGGGCCTCTGGACCTTTACCGCGACATCTCTCCCGTCCTTGAGTCTTGCCCTGTGAACCTGCGCGACTGATGCTGATGCAATAGCCCTCTCGTTGAAATAGGAGAACGCCTCTTTTATAGGATGGCCCAGCTCTGACTCAACCTTCTCCTTTATCTCACTGAATGGGAGGGGGCTGACCTCGTCCTGGAGCTTTCTGAATTCATCGCAGTACTCCTGGGGTATCAGGTCAGGCCTCAGGCTGAGGAGCTGTCCGAGCTTTACAAAGGCGGCGCCCATCTCATCAAGCACCATCCTTATCTCTTCTGGCTGGCTTGGGAGCTTCTCTTTGTCTATCGTGAGCCTTTTATGGACAGGGAGGAATCTCGACAGGCTCATTCTGTGGATGAGCCATCCGAACTCATGCTTTGCAAGAACCTCTGCAAACTCTGTGAGCCTTTCAACCTCTGGTATATCCCTTTTAAGGTGAAGCATGATTATTAAATCATTCGAGAATATAAAAAGCTTGTTTATGACTTAAGAGTCGCACTAGATTAAATAATAAAAACAAATAAATATTAAGCATCATTCCTCATTTTATGAGCGAAGCAGTCTTTAAGATGATTAAGAATCTGCTTGATGAAAATCGTGTTTCTTACAGGGAGTTCCATCATAAAAGGGTCTTAACAAGCGAGGAGGCCGCGAGGGTGAGGGGGACGCGGCTTGACGAAGGGGCAAAGTCATTAATAATGAAGACCTCTGATGATGCAATAATCGATGTCGTTGTGCCTGCAGACAAGAGGGCTCATCTCAGGAAGATTAAGCGTTTTGTCAGCTCAAAAAATGTCGCTCTTGTTCACCCTGAGGAGGTTCTCGCTGCTACAGACTGCGAGGTTGGGAGCGTTCCCCCCTTTGGGAATCTATTTGGGATAAGGGTCCTCCTTGACAGCGAGTTTCTTAAAAAGGAGAGGATGGTCTTCAGTGCGGGGACCCACTATGACTCGCTAATGATTGATGTCAAGGATTATGTGAGGCTCGTCAATCCTGATATAGGAGATTTCTCAAGGCAGTCAGCCGGTCCTCAGTGAGAGCTCGTAAAGCGCGTCCTCTATCCTTCTGAGGTTGTACTTTATAGAATCAGACTTTTTTCTTAGCTCGCCGTTCCTTAGGTCAAGCCTTAGGAACTCGCCGTATATCCTGACGACGAGGTCCCTTATCATCCTCACCCCTTCTATGTCCTTCTTTATCGCGATGTTTACCGCAGCCCTTGAGAGCTCCCCTGTCAGGTCGCACAGCCCCATTAAATAGTCAGAGGGCGAAGCCTTTAGTAACCTGTTCGAGGGCAACCCCTCGTTTTTCATTATGGCGTGAAAGGAGTACGCCTCAACATACTCCTGCATTGCCTGGCTGTAAGCCCCTATTGCGTCCAGCTCGTGCATCGATTTGACAAGTGTTCTTATCCTGCCTATCTCTATTCCCGCTCTCTCTATCAGCTTCTCTGCCTTCATCATCTCGTTGTTGTGCACCCTGAATATGGCCCTCTTAGACGACTTGAGGATTATCCTCGAGGACAATATGACCTTCTCTCTTAGCTCGTCCTCTTTCCTTATCTCCCTTCTCAAATCTGAGAAGTCCTCCTCGCTGATATTGGTGTTAATATTGATTCCCCTAATTCTTACCGCCCCCTTCTATGATTATTGCGGGTTTACCGGGCAGGGAGCCAGCCGCCTTCTTCTCCCCTGATTCCCCCTCTTTCTCTATTACTAATTCCACTTTATCCCTCTCAAATTTCCCCTGCAGGTTCTCCTTTATTGTCTCGCCCTCCTCATCTGAGCTGAGGATTATTTTGTGCAGTCTCGACGGGTCCTTTATGTACTTTTGAACAAGTCTGGCGGCTGCCTCGGGCTCCACATTTTCCTTGAGTGCTTTTTTCATTATGACATGCATATTCTTCTTTGATAGCTCCATCCCCCTTATTGCTCTGGCAACTCTCCTCTTCCACTCGTCTGCGATGATAATCCTGATTTTTTCAGGCTTCTTAATCCCCGACAACTCGACTACCTTGTTAATATCCTCTACAAGGTTCCTCACCATCTCTCTCTTGAACATGACCTTCTCGTTGACAAGCTCTTCTTTGTACTCAGGCCATTCCGCTGTCGATATGAACGCATCATTTCCCATAATGCTCCACGCCTCCTCTGCTAGGTGAGGGGCAAACGGCGCAAGGAGGAGCGCAAGATTCCTAAGGGCGTAGCAAACGGCGCCCTCTGCTTTATTCTCCTCATTTACGAAATTACCTATCTCCCCTGTGAATGCCATTATCTCGCCTATTGCAAGGTTGAACCTGGAGCCTGAAATGAAGTCAGTCACCCTTTTAATAGCCAGATTAGTCCTTGACACTATGTAGCTCTCGTTAAAACCGGGATTTTTGTTTAGATGAGTCTCTAGACAGCTGTGCGTTTCTGAGTAGCCCTTGAACAAGGAATAGACCCTTCTTAAAAACCTGAACATCCCCTTTACCCCCCTGTCGCTCCATTCCAGCTCCTTCTCGGGGGAGGCGGTGAAGAGTATGAACATTCTGGCAGTGTCCGCTCCGTACACATTGATAATCTCGTCTGGGTCAACGACATTTCCGAGGCTCTTGCTCATCTTTGCCCCGTCCTTTACCACCATCCCCTGGGTTAAGAGCTTGGTGAACGGCTCGTCAAAGTTGAGCATTCCGAGGTCCCTTAATGCCTTTGTGAAGAACCTTGCGTATAACAGGTGCATAACCGCGTGCTCTATCCCCCCTATGTACTGGTCAACGGGCATCCAGTAATTAACATCATCCTTCCTGAACGGCCCTGCCTCCTCTGTGGGGGAGCAGTATCTCAGGAAGTACCACGAGCTGTCGAAGAATGTGTCCATCGTGTCTGTCTCTCTCCTCGCGTCCCCGCCGCACACAGGGCATTTCGTGCTTATGAATAAACTGCTCGTCTCAAGGGGGTTCCCCCCTTCTGAGAAATTAACATCCTCAGGGAGTTTAACAGGCAGCTCCTCCTCTTTTACAGGCACAATCCCGCATTTATCGCAGTAAACCACGGGTATGGGCGTCCCCCAGTAGCGCTGCCTGCTTATAAGCCAGTCCCTCAGCTTGTAATGAACAGCCCTCTTACCGATGCCCATTGATTCAATCCTGTCAATTATTTTATTTATTGCCTCACTGCTTTTCATCCCTGTAAATTCCCCTGAATTCTTTAATGTGCCCTCTCCCTCAAACGCCTCCTTTAGCTCTCCTTTGCTCTCTTCAGGATAGATGACCTGTTTTATTCCTATCCCGTATTTCTTGGCAAAATCAAAATCCCTGCTGTCATGCGCAGGAACAGCCATCACTGCCCCTGTTCCATAACTATAAAGAACGAAGTTGGCGATGAATATAGGAATATCCTCATTTGTGAGCGGATTTATCGCATATGCCCCTGTGAATACCCCCTCCTTTTCTTTCCCCTCTGTTCTTTCCTTCGTGGTCTCCTTTTTCACCTTCTCTATGAATCTCTTAACCTCATCCTTCCTCTCGTCAGTGGTCAGGCTGAGGGCGAGGGGATGCTCGGGTGAGAGAACCATGAATGTTACGCCGTATATGGTATCCGGCCTTGTTGTGAATATCCTTATGTTCTCCTTCTTTCCCTTCACCGGAAAGTTTATCTCGACTCCACTGCTTTTCCCTATCCAGTTCTCCTGCATCACCTTTACCCTTTCAGGCCAGTCCTTCAGCTTTTTGAGGTCTTCAAGGAGTTCGTCGGCATAGGCGGTTATCTTAATGAACCACTGGGAGAGTTTCTTCTCTTCTATTGGGGATGAGCACCTCCAGCATTTACCCTCATGAACCTGCTCATTCGCAAGGACGGTTCTGCACTTGGGGCACCAGTTTACAGGGGCTTCCTTCTTGTACACAAGCCCCTTCTCCAATAGCTTGAGAAATATCCACTGGTTCCACTTGTAATAATCCTCCCTGCATGTTATTACCTCTCTGCCCCAGTCGTAGCTGAGCCCCATCCTCTTCTGCTGCCCCTTTATCGTTTTTATGTTGTCAAATGTCCACTTATGAGGCTTTATGCCGTGCTTCATCGCAGCGTTCTCTGCCGGCAGTCCGAATGCGTCATAGCCCATGGGGTAGAGAACATTAAAGCCCTGCATCCTCTTGAACCTTGCCAGTGCGTCGCCTATGCTGTAATTTCTCAGGTGGCCCATGTGGAGCTTGCTGCTCGGATAAGGAAACATCTCAAGGCAGTAGAACTTCTCCCTTTTATCATCAATTTCAGTCCTGAATATCCCTGAAGATTCCCATCTCTCCTGCCACTTCTCCTCTATCTCAAGGAAAACCCCCCTATTATTCTCTTTCTCATCGCTCATTCTTGCTCATCCCTTGCTTCCTCTATTTAAATATTTTATTCCGTTTTTAAGAGAGACTTATAATGACCACTCCTATAATCATTATTACCGCCCCTGATAGTCTCTCCCTTATGTTCCTCTCCTTGAAGAAGAGGTAGCCCCATAGTGTGCTTAACGCTGTGCTTGTCCTCTTTATGGCTATTACATAGGCGACTACTGTCATGCTTATTGCTGTCATATGGGAGAATACTGCCAACGATAGCAGGACACCTGTTGAGGCGAGTATGGGCAGGTTCTTAGCTGAGAGGGTGGAGCTCAACTTCATTTTCTCCTCCTTATGTGTAATGCTCCTTAAAATCAGGATTAGGGAGAGGGAGACCGCGAGGAAGGTTGTTATTGAGGCAGCCCAGAAGAGAGGGGAAGATGACACCACCCCCATCTTGTCAAAGTTTGAGGTGATGCTCCATATGAATGCGACGCTTAGCATAATCCTCGCCCCTTTGTCCTTTGTGAGCGCCTTTATAGGGGCAATAAGACCCTCCCCCTTTTTTGTTATGTTGAGCGTGTATGTTCCTGTCAGGATTAACAGTATCCCAACTATTCCAAGTGGCTTCGGGAATTCCCCTATTATCAGGGGAGATGTCGCAAGCAGGAATACAGGGGTAAAGTTAATCATGGGAATGGTAATCGAGAGATCGGAGATGTTTATTGCCTTTATGTAAAGAATGGTTGCAAGGGTGTTTAGTGTGCCGCTCACAATGAGGGCTTCTACAAATCCCTTTTTTATTTGGGGCATCCCTGCCAGGAGTATGGCTACAATCAGGAAGGGGGCTGCGAAGAACCACCACGCCCAGGCGACAGCATACTCATCGTTATTCTTAAGCGCGCCCTTGCTTATCGCATCCTTGAATGATGCGAATAATGCGGCCATTAATGCGAATAATACCCATATCATTCTTCCTGGGAAAGGACGGCATTATTTATTCTTTGCGCATCATCCTTTTTTCCAATGCTGCAAGACAGGAATAAACAAAACTTATTTATACTACTCTTTTATGCTCTTATTTGTTGGTAGGCGAGGGTAGCCAAGCGGCTAAGGCGATCGGCTGCAGAGGTTTATCGGTATGAAGAGGCTTTGCCAATGACTTGCTGATACCGATTATTCCTGGGTTCGAGTCCCAGCCCTCGCTTTTAATTATGAGAGGTGGTTCTAATGGACATCTACCTTGACACGGCAATGATTGAGGAGATAAAACAGGCGGCAGATATGGGGATGTGCGACGGCGTCACTACAAACCCGACGCTGGCTGCAAGAGCGAACAAGCCCTATGTAGAGAATATAAAGGAGATATGCAGGGTTGTTAAGGGACCCGTGAGTGCAGAGGTAATCGCGAGTGATAAGGAGGGGATGGTTAAGCAGGCGAGGATGCTTTCCTCAATAGCGAAGAATGTGGTTGTGAAGATTCCCATGACCTCTGAGGGTCTTAAGGCGGTGAGGGCGCTTAAGGAGGAGGGCATAAG
>WALR01000053.1 GCA_015522765.1 Candidatus Woesearchaeota archaeon
AAGTTCTCTAAGTCCCCCTATAAATGGGACGAGCTGAATGCGGAGATAAAAAAGGAGGGCGACTTTTGCTCAGGAGTGAGCTATGAGGAGTAATGGAGAAGGTGTAAAATGAAGAATAAGAAACCGATTAAGGGAAAGCTGGTGCCTGTTGTGTTTATCTTAGTGCTCCTTGTTTTATTCTCAGCCACTCTTATAAAGGCATCATTTATTCACAGCGTGTACACCACCTTCTTCCCCCAAAAAGAGGACATAAAGATTGCCTGGCAGCCTGTGAGTGATGAGGATATGGCAATCTGCGCAAGCACCCTGACTATTCCTAAAGTGGGGCGGCTGCATCTGGCAGAGGATGTTAAGATATACTCGCTGACCATGACCTCCTACGGCTACAAGAAATGGATGCCCACTGGGAAATATGCCTACACACTTTACTGGTATATCCAGCCGTTCAGGGGCAGCTTAACATATACTGTCTTCCTGTTCAACGAGACTAATAACCGTGAATACACCAAAGAATACAAGGTTCATGATAAGGAGTCGGCAGACAGCATACACGGGAGGAGAGGATTTGCCCATTTGGAGCTGGAGGGCAATTACTCGACGCTGAGGATTAAATACGGCGATAAGACTTTTGACTCGCCAATAAAGGAGATAAGCTGATGGGGAGCTTAGGTTAAGACAAATAAAATATGAAGATGATTAAAAGATGAATAAGGGTATGATTGGGAGAGAACAATCGGGAGAAGACCAATGGAAAGAAAACTGGCTGAAGGAATAAGGAAAAGGAGGCTTTTGGGGTGCAGAAAGGCCTACAAAAAAGCCCAGATATCAATGTTCCTCATAGTCGGCCTGCTACTTCTTCTCTCTGCCTTTGTAATAATAAGCATAAGAAGGCAGGGCTTTGTCTTCAGGGAGAATGTGCCCCCTGCATTTGTCCCTTTAAAGAACTTTGTGGAGTCCTGCCTTAAAGATAGCGCCAGAGACGCATTCATAAATCTCGGGCTGCATGGCGGTTATATAATGATAAACAACAGGTCAATAGCCGGCCAGCGATTTTCAATTGATTCTTTGCCCTATAACTCTGATTTTCTTCAGCTGTCCGCAGGGCAGATGGTTCCCTTCTGGAATCACCTGGAGGATAAGCACTGCGTCAACTGCGTCTTCACAAGCAGCAGGCCCTCCCTCTCAAATATAGAAAGGCAGGCAGAGCTTTACATTAATGAGCACATCGGTGAGTGCATCGCCAATTTTTCCTCTTTTAAGAGCGAGGGATTTAACATAACATCAGGCATGCCTAAGTCAAGGGTAATAATCGGTGACAACGATGTTTCCTTGAGTTTAAACTACACGATTCATATTGTGAAGGGAGGCGACAAGGCGAGGCTCTCAAGGTTTTACTCAAAGCTCCCCCTCAACTTCAGGAGGATATACGACCTTGCATCATCAATAAAGGAGGAGGAGCAGGAGAGGCAGCTTCTCGCCAGAAGCGCAATCTGGCTTATCTCTCTCTACTCAGGCGTTTCGCCTGATTTGCTCCCCCCGCCCTATGAGACAAGGAGCGACAGGCTGACTATCTTCTGGCAGTTCAGCAATGTGAAGCAAAAAATCAGGAATATACTCTTTAATTATGTCCCCCTCATAAGAGTCAATTTCTCATCCTCGCCGATAGTTATCAATGGGAATGATTCAACCTCTGAGTTCCTCAGGTTCTTATTGCTGAACAGCACCATGAAAGGCGACGGACTTAGGGTTTCATCTACCTATCTTAACTGGCCGGTTTATCTTGAGATAACCCCCCGCGACGGAGAGCTTATAAGCCCGCTCATAACAAGCGGCTCTTTCCCAAGGCAGCTATCCTCTTTTACATTCTCAACAACCTACCTTATGTTCTCATACGACCTTGCTTATCCTGTCTTATTCACCATAAAGGATAATTCCGCTTTTAACGGCGAGGGCTATTTATTCTTCTTTGCGCTTGAGGGGGATGTGAAGAATAATTTTGACCTTTATGAATGGGCGAGGCGCTTCCCCCAGCAGGTGAATGTTTCTGCCCTTAGTGAGGCGCTCAACATCACGCCCTCTGATTACTGCAATAGGGATTTCTTTGTCGGCAACCTGACAATTCTAACCCTGGATTATACTCATAGAAGACCGCTTGAGGGTGTGAAAATATCCTATGGATGCGGCGCATACGATAAATGCCTGCTTGGCGAGAGTAAAGCAGCTTCAGGGGAAGCTGTTCTCTCAACAATGCTTCCCCCCTGCCTTAACGGCTACCTCGAATTAACCAAGGAGGGGTTTAATAAGAGGATAATCCCCTACAATTCAACCGTCGGGGAAAAACAGACTCTGAAGGTGCTCCTGAAGAAGAGGGTTAATTTAAGGCTCTATGTTAACAAGTACAGGGCCGTATGGAACATAGCTGACCCCGCCCACCCCGAATTCAAGCTCAAATTGCTGACCACACCCGTCCCTCTTGACGAGAATGACTCGGTTATCCTCCAGACCTACTCTGCCGATGATACTCCCAGCCGGCAGATTATTAACATAAACTCGTCAGTCTCGGATGGAAGGCTGAACATTACCTTATCACCTGGCAGGTATGTCATTAGGGGGATGTACTTCAATAAGGGAGGGTTAATAATAAAAAAGGGCTGCACAAAGGTGTGCAAGAAGAGGCGTTTAAGGATTTTTGGATGCAAGGAGTGGGCGCTTATCCCTGATAACGATATCAATATCACCCCTTCGCCGTTTGGAGGGCTGATGCTGGACAATGAGACCAGGCCTTGGAGGGTCTCTGCTTATGCTCTCGATGGAAAATCCTCGTTGAACATCTCAATTATTCAGATGCCTCCCCCTCCCTGCATTAAAGAGCTTACAAAGGTGATGTCTGGAACAAAGGATTTAATTAAGAGGCATATAAACCTGTTTATGCCAAAGCTTGGTTAACAGATTATATAATTAAAGGATTATGCTTTATGTGAGGTGTTTTTATGGTTAAGGGACTGCTCATGCTTTCAGGAGGGATTGATAGCCCTGTCGCCGGCTGGCTTGTGAAAAGGGCAGGCTTTGAGGTTGGAGCAATAAACTTTTCAAGGTCCCCCCTCTTTAAGGAGTCTGATAAAAAAAGGAGGAGGATATCCTTAATATCGAAGACGCTTGGATTTTCCCCTCTTATGCGTGCAGAGTTCGGAAGGGTTCTAAGGATTGTGAGGCAGAAAGGCGTTTTGAAGTACTATTTTCTTGTTGCGAGGGTCTTAATGCACCGTGTTGCCGAGAGGGTTGCTCTTGAGGGGGGCTATTCTTTCCTGATTGACGGGGAGAATCTCGGCCAGGTGGCAAGCCAGACACTTACAAATATTCTTATGACTCAGAGCTCAATAGCTATTCCTCTCTTCAGGCCCCTCCTCTGCTTTGAGAAGCAGGACACAATAAGGCTCTCTAAGAAGATAGGGGTGTACGAGCTGAGCCTGGGACCAGAGGAATGCTCTTCTATTGGTCCAAAGCATCCGGCAACCTCCTCTGATATTGCGCTTATTAATGAACAGATTGATGCTCTTAACCCCTTATTGGATGAGGAGCTTAGTAGAGTGTATTCTTCCCTTAAGGTTGAAAAGGAATAAATGAAACTACTCGCAAATGATAAAATTTATAAGTTAGTTCCTCTTTTCAATGCTGCATGGCCGAAGAAACAGCAGAGGAGGAAAGCAATGAAGAAGCAGAAGAGAAGGAGGGCTGTACTACTAAGAGTATTGACGCCCTCTTGGTGAATTTAGATGACCTCACAGAGATTGGCGAGGCAGAGCTTTCAGCCATCAACGAACTTCTGGATTGGTATACGCAAGGGATAAGCGATGAGGAGCTGTCCGCTATGAAAGAGGAGACTGGAGGAGATATAAGAGAAACCATTAAGCAGATTCTTGCCAATAAAGGCCTGCTTGACTCCGAGAATCCTGATACCATTATTAACAATGCAGTTGGGGCGGTTTACAACTACTTTAGTGATATTGTGAACACCCATAACATACATGTAAAGGAGGATGCACTTGAAAAGCTCTACTCCCTGCTGGATTCCTCTGCTAAGCCTAAGATTATCCTTGTTACAAAACTGCCCGATAAGATGAGCAGTGCTGTCATCGATGTGTTGTACTCCTCTTACCTGGCTAAATTCTCGACTAAAGAATTGCCTGTTGCCGGAAATTCATTACAGGACAGGGTGGGTCAGATAATCACCCCTGGCTACCTTAAGGAAAGGGGAGAAACAAACCCTTACATGTCTGCACTCAAAATCTTAGGCACAATCCCTTCCAGAGTTCTGAATTTTAAGGAGTGCCTTAACACCTACTCCTGATATTATCCCTCAATTATCTCATAGAATAAGTCAAAGACGGGCTTGTCAGTTGTTCCAAGCGCAAACTTTATCCCCAGCTTCCTGCACTCGTCTTCGACATTAAGCATATGCTCTTTTAGCCTTTTCATGTACTCTGCCCTCATGCTCGGGCTTATGCTGACCTTTAATACGCTGTTTGTCTCAGAGTCGTGAAGTCTGTAATCCCCGTCAATAGGGAAATTTATCTCGTCAGGGTGGAGCACCATCACTACATTTACCTCATGCTTTGCTATGACCCGCAGCCCTTCCTTTATCTCATTAATGGGCATCAAAAAATCAGATATTAATGTTATCATTGATTTTGAATGGAGCTCTGACCTGTATCTGAAGAGTGTCTTGTCGAGGAGCGTCTTACCCTTCGGCTTAACCCTGTTAAGATGCTCAACTATGCTTGCCAGCTGTCCCATCCCCTTTCTTGGCTGGAGACTCTCATAGTCGTCTGAGAATGTGGACAGCTTGAATTTCTCGTTTTCCTTTAATGCCAGAAATGCAAAGCCTACGCCTATCATAGAGGCATATTCAAACTTGGTTGTTGGCGCCCCGAAGCCCATGCTTGAGCTCTTATCTATTATGATATGGCTCATGAGGTTCTTCTCTTCCTCGTATTGCTTCACATAGAGATGATCCGTCCTTGCGAATATCTTCCAGTCTATCCGCCTTATGTCGTCTCCCGGAGTATACATCCTGTAATCTTTTATAATGTTCCCGTGCCCTTTTGCCTCAGAGCGCCTCGATCCTGTATAGCTTGAAGTGACCTTCTTGCGGATTATTATGTTGAACCTGTTCAGCTGGCTTAGAAATGTGGTGTCAATCATTCTTCTCTCCTAAAACACCTTTGAAATCAGCTCCTTTATCGCATCGTCATTTGTGAGCCCCTTCCTCTCTGCCTCAAAGTTGAGGATTATCCTGTGCCTCAGTACAGGGTAAGCCATCGCTTTTATGTCATCCTTGCTCACATAGGGCCTTCCCTCAATCAATGCCTTTGCTTTTGAGGTGCTTACAAGTGCAATGCTTGCTCTCGGGCTCGCCCCATACTCTATTAATTCAGGGCTCTTCCTTGTTAATGAAACAAGCTTTATCGCCTTTGCCCCTATCTCCTTCGCTATAGGAACCTGCCTTGCCATATACTGGAGCTGGCTTATCTTCTCTTTTGAGAGGATTACCCTGGGCCTCTCGCTCTTTTTTGCTGAGGTGTACATCTCAACTATCTTCCCCTCCTCTTCTTCTGTTGGATAGCTGACCTTTACCTTGAGGAGGAACCTGTCTGCCTGCGCCTCCGGCAGGGGGTATGTTCCCTCCTGTTCTATGGGGTTCTGGGTTGCAAGAACAAAGAACGGGAGGTCCAGCTTAAATGTGGTGTTGCCCATTGTTACCTGCTTCTCCTGCATCGCCTCAAGGAGTGCTGACTGCGTCTTGGGGGTGGCCCTGTTTATCTCGTCTGCAAGCACCAGATTCGCGAAAAGCGGACCGGCCTGAAACTTAAACACCCTCTTGCCCCCCTTCTCCTCTATTATATATGTGCCTGTTATGTCACTCGGCATTAAGTCGGGTGTGCTCTGAATCCTGCTGAACTTAAGGTCCATTATCTCTGCGAGGGTCTTAACAGCGAGCGTCTTCGCGAGTCCTGGATAGCCCTCAAGAAGGACATTCCCGTCGCACAATAACGCTATAAGCATCTGCTTAACAGTCTCTTTCTGCCCTACAACGACCTTGCTGACTTCTTTCATTATCTGTTTAAATGTCTCCTCATAATCCTTCATAACTACCCCTCCGTAAGTCTTTTAAAGTAGTTCTTTACTATCAGCTTCTTATGGGATGACAACTCTGCAGACTTGTCATTAAATTCAGACGGCTTATCTATCAGCAGGTCGTCATCCAATTTTTTTTCTTCATCCCTTAACATCACATCATAGCTCTCTGCCTTTATTTTAAGGAATTTCTCCTCATCGCCTAGTTTTGCAAGCTTCTTCTCCCCGTATATGGAGTTTCCATCCTTTAAATTCGCCTTATCCCCTGCCCCGCTTGTCAGCTCCGGGAGGGTGGCGAGGCCCATCATGTTTCCCTTCTTCCCTACATCATTGCTGTTGTCAATGAGTTTAACAATCTCGTTGAATGTGCTCTGCCCCATATCGCCTATCCTGCTGGTTATTTTGGGTACGCTGATAACATGGATATTGTTTACTGCGACGAATATCACGAGCCAGGAGGCAATTATTGTGAATACAACATTTCTGCTTATAAGAGAGACGCTAAAAAACGATGAGGACTCTATCTGCTTCATATCCTTTACAACCCTGTTCTGTAATTCCATGACAATCTCGTTTGTTTCCTCGCTGTTGTCTATCGCTGTCCTTAACTCCTCATCTATTGAGGGATAAAGCCTCTCCACCATGCTTATGCTGCGTATCCTGAACTTCCTGAAAAGCTCTCCTATTAAGTAAAGCAGACTTGGAAACAGGGAATAGTATGCGGGAAGGTCAAGCAGGACCATCAGGAGTGCAAGTATGCTGAAAACGAATATTGAGCTTACAAACGCGGTGAATATCCTCATATCATTAACCGCTCTTTCTGTTTCTCTTATTGCAACATGAAAGCTCTTAAGGTTTTTTCTTCTCATCTTTTCTCCTCTTTTGTTTCAGCTCATGATTTCCGCTAGCTAACTTGTGGGGTGCCTGCACGCATAAAGGTCGTCTTCCAGCTGGTTAATCCTGCTGTCTAGGTCATGTATCTCTGACTGCAGACTGCTTATCCTCGTATTCAGCTGGGCTATCTTAATATTTTTATTTGCTATCTCTGTCTTGGCATTTGCCAATTCCATCTTTGTTGATTCCAGTTCAAGGCTTCTCTTATTAAGCGTTTGTATTGTTGTTGCAAGTTCGTCTTCTGTTCTTATAAGTGTTGTGTTTGTCTCATTAAGCACCTGCACCACATGCTCCTTCTCCTTCTTTAGCTCGTTGTAATCCTGGCTCAGCTCCTGCTCCCTCAGCTGTTTGAGCCTGAAATCCTCAAGTGTCTTATTTAGCTCCTCTTTGTGCTTCTCAAGCTGGCTCCTGAGCTCATTGAGGGTGTCCACCTTCTCAGTATACCTTTGCGTTATATTGTGGTAGTTCTGCTGGTAGTATGAGCTTATCCCGAGGATGCTTCCAAGGGTGATTATTATCAGGAATAAAAGCACTATGTTGACATTCATCTTTATGTAGCTCATCATGCCGCCTCTTTAAGCCTTTAGTTCAGTATACTAACTTCTATATTAATATATTTCGCTCTGATTTATATTGTTTACGATTTTAGGCATAAAAAGAAGAAGACCGCCCCTTAAAAAGGGGCGTCAAAACTCAAAATTAATCGCATATATATCCATATCTTGTGCAGTACCTTCTTGTGTGGTTGGTGTGGTTGTAATATGTGGAATTATAACCCCAACTTACACATCCTTTATAGCAGTTGTTGCTGAACCAGCTCCAATAGGCGTTTCCTGCCATGCTTGCTCCTGGGCCTCCCTGCGCTGCGCCTGCATGTGCGCCCATGTACGCTGGAGTCGCTACATACACCGGCTGGGAGCTGTTGCCCTTAAACATCACGGCAAGGCCGACTATTGCTACTATGCCCACAAGGGCAAGTATGGAAAAGCTGTATTTTCCTTCTTCACTCATACTATCACCTCTTATATTTTAACCCATATTAAGGGATTATTCTTTATTAAAAATCTTCTAATATAAAAACTTTTTTATATTAGCGTAGCTATATGT
>WALR01000054.1 GCA_015522765.1 Candidatus Woesearchaeota archaeon
GACCATAATAAGAACCATGCTCGCCTCTTTAATTCTCTTCATTACGGCACCCTTCGCACTGCTTGCCGAGGGCAGGCTGCTCCACCTCCCCTTTATCAGGAATAACTATGTCTATCTCGTCCTGCTCATCGCTAGCTACACCCTCCTCTTTTACATCCTGCTTGTGAAGAGCAAGAAGCTTGAAGAGTGCATCTTAAAGTGTTTAAGGACTTTAAGGGGCATGGGGATTATAAAAGAGCAAAGCTTTATAAGAATAACCAGGGGTGTTAAGAGAGAGATTAGACTATTTTCAAGGAGCATCGCAGAGTTCAGCAGGGGCAACACAACTGATATTGCACTCTCAGTTATCACGACGATTCTTTTCCTGATTACACTATTCTCCTTCTCGATAATCATACTGGAAGAGATGGGCTATAGGATATCCCCTCTGACGATAATCTTACTGCAGGCATTCATAACTTTCATTATGTACTTCTCGCCCACACCCGGGGCGTCTGGCATTGCAGAGGGGGTCTACTCCTTAATATTCGCAAAGCTGATTAAGATTGCGGACATATTCACGCTCACAGTCCTCTGGAGGTTTCTCACAGTCTATCTCGGAATGATAATAGGCATAGCTGTCTTTTTCATAGAGATTCGCAGAGGGAGCAGAAGGAAAAGGTTTAAATAAGAGCTAGTTGGAACACAACATCTATTCTTAAGAAGCATTAAGAGGCATGTTAAATGCTGGCATTCGGGCCTGTACCCTCAAGGAGACTGGGAAGAAGCATAGGCATAAACAATATTCCACCTAAAATATGTTCCTATTCGTGCATCTACTGTCAGCTTGGACGCTCCCTTAATATGAGTGTTGAAAGGATGAAATTCTATGAACCTGAAAGAATTTTAAGAGATGTTAAGAAGAAGATTAAGGGTGCAGAGAGAAATAACGAGCATATTGATTACCTGACATTCGTGCCTGATGGGGAGCCCACACTTGACCTTAACCTCGGCGTCGAGATAAGGATGCTTAAAAATCTGGGCATAAAGATTGCTGTAATAACTAATTCATCGCTTATATGGAGAGAGGATGTAAGGAGAGACCTTGAATTAGCGGACTGGGTCTCAGTAAAGATTGACTCGGTGGATGAAAAAGCTTACAGAAGGATAAACCGTCCGCACCCCTCTCTGAAGCTGGCGGACATAATGGGGGGGATAGTCAAATTCTCAGAGAGGTACAAAGGAGAGCTGGTGACAGAGAGCATGCTCGTTAAGGGTGTTAATGATAAGGAAGGATACTTTAAGGCCCTCGCGGATTTCCTAAGAACAATAAGGCTTTCTAAGGCATACATCTCAATACCTACAAGGCCCACTGCAGAAGGCGTGAAGCCCCCTGATGAAGAAACCATCAACCTCGCCTACCAGATTTTAAGCTGCAGGGTAAAGAATACTGAATATCTCATAGGATACGAAGGAAACTCATTTGCATTCACAGGAAACATTAAGGAGGACATACTAAGTATAACCGCTGTCCATCCTATGCGGGAGGAGGCAGTAAGGGAATTCTTAAAAAAGGCAGACGGTAAATGGGATGTTATCGAAGAGCTGGTCAGAGAGGGAAAGCTGATTAAGACCAGCCACGAGGGAAAGAACTTCTATGTAAGGAGGTTTGGGAGGCGGCAGGTTCAGAATGTATAAACAGGATGTTTAGTTAGTTTTATAAATTCCTTATTCTATAAGAGCTATCATGTTGAGAAGCCCCTCAAATATCCGGTGGAAGGAATATCCTGACGGCGTGAAGTTATCAGAACCTGCATTGCTGACTTCTGGCTATGAGATGCGGGCTCTTTATCTGCCGAAGAACAGAGAGTTTGTCCTTGGGAAAGACACAAAAACAATAGTTGCACTATTGCGAGGCACTTTGACAAATCCCTCGCTGGATGAAAAGGAATCCCGCATCTTCAAGAATGAGGCTATTAAAGCTGCTGATAATTCTTTATTATTCTTGTGCCGCGATTTAGGAGACAACGGAAGGATAAGGGATGAATTAAAGGGGCTGGACTTGGAATGGATTGAGGTTGCTAAGGGCTGTTTCCGCTCCACTCCAAAGATTGAGGTGGATGATTACAGGATTAACCTTTGGTACCTTGTCCCGAACCACAACGGGGGAATACACAACCATAAGGAATCAACAGACCATAATATCTCTGAACAAATGATTGAGGTGCATGTTCAATTAAGGGGGAAAGGGTGGATGGTGAAATACAGGGAGAAGGATGAGGATACAGAATACGAACGGTTAGAGATGAAGATAGGAGTAGCGCACCCTGTTCTCTGCAGGGTAAATAATGGAAAAGTAGAATATCCCTGGCATGCCTATGTTTCAGGGCCGGAAGGGGCGCTGTTTATTGTGTTTGAAGATTACAGAATTCCTCCTGTTTAGTAGACGATACGAGAGCTCATATCGTAAGAATAAAAAGGGCTAGGTGGCTGGTTTATCCTTATATGAAAGGGTGCTTCTAGGTAGTAAGGAGCACTCACCCCTTTAAGTCTGTCAGGAGTTAGTACAAAGCGGAATCTCTCCAGCTTTCTTCTGCCAGCTGTTAAACCAAACACTGTAAACACTGCATATACCCCCTTTTTCATCCTTATATTCTGCCCCGGCTGCACATAACTAACCGTTCCAAGAAGGACATACTCCCTGCCTTCAAGATAGCCCGCCATGGGCAAAAAGCTCTTTCTCATCTTGCTTGGAAGTATTTCCCGCGGCACCCCTACCATTGCATGCCCGCCTACATCATACGGATTATGGGGGCGTTTCTTATCAGCTAAGAAGATTATGTACCTGCTTGGAATACCAACTGCTCTGAGCATAGTGTTTAAGAGGAGGCTTTTATCAGAACAGTCTCCTCCCTGATTTATAAGAACATCAAGGGGGGTCCTATAATCATTATTTTGCAAGTCTCTTCTTTTAACCACACCATTGATATTAACAACCATCTCCTTCTTCTTATAGGGCAGAGACCTCACAAAACCGAGTAGTGCAGTTGTTTTATCCCATTCAGAGTTCCTGCCTTCAGTTAATTCGCTGACGAGCCGCTTTATCGGAGGAGTCACCTTTGTGAGCGCCTCAAAGTCAGCTACAAAGTCTCTTGCCCCTTCCTGCTCTACAGAGAGGGTCTCATTAGGGGGGCGGTAATACTCTGAAAGATTCATAGGGAGAGTTATCCTTCTTCCCTTGTAATTAAACACAAGGGGGAATTCTTTAAACTCCCTCATTATTTTAGGCAGAAGAAAAAACGAGGATCCCAGCTCCCTCGCAGGGACCATGAGGCCGCCATTATTATTTGTCAGCGGGGTTTTCTCCCATATGAGGCGTCCTTCATCCTTTTCCCATTCTATCCTGTTGCTATATAATAAGGAGTCCTTTAAAGAACCTGTATAGACAATGTCAGCCAGTGTTCTTCTTCCATTGTCATAGGAATAGACGGGCTTTATCTTATCTGTGTCTTTTATGTTTATGCCGTGCATTTTGTAAACTAAAGTTGCATATTCCCTTAAATCCTGCTCGACTGTTATCCTTGTCATCTCATTGATTATATCAGAGAGCCCCACTGCCCTCTCCTTATTCTCGGCATTAACAGAGAACAAATAAATCAGACATCCACTCCATAATACTCTCCTTCCGGTATAAAGGTATTTATTATGAAAAAGAGGGAGTAATGCCCCTCTCGGAAGATACTCATCGTCCACTGCTTTAAGCAGCATATCCAAAGAACCCGGGGTCCCAGCTGAACGCTCCGGTTTTATTTCAGATTCCCCGACATTACTTACAAGTCCATGAAATAATAGGGGAACGCCAAGTGAGAACGCCGCTTCTGCTATGTCCCTCATGAACTCTCTTCTTTTAATTGCAATCCCCTGCATACTGGAAAATGTTGATAAATAAAAATTTTACCTTAATTACCCCTTTTAAGTAGTTAGTTAGCTAGTGATTATTGACTTTTCATCAAGGCGCCTCAAGGCTCGTCAGAAGATTCATACCTCCAAATATATTCCCAGAAGAAATATGACTGCAACAAAAGCAGAGAAGCTGAAAGTGTATATGAACCAGTTGGAACTTGGAATTCGATTTTCTATACTTTGTATCCTTTCCCTCTCAGCACCCCCTTTATCCTCTCTATAGGCTCCCCGCTCACGGGCAGGAATTCCTCCCCTGTTATCTTCTCGTAGGCCTCTATATACCTCCTCGACGCCTCTACAATTATTTCAGGGGGTATTTCAGGGACTGCCCCCTCGCCCATAAATCCCTTTGAGATGAGCCACTGCCTCACATACTCCTTGTCAATCATCTTCTGCTGTTTTCCCTCTGTAAATCTCTTCTCATATTCGTCGGCGTACCAGAACCTCGAGCTGTCAGGGGTGTGCATCTCGTCAATAAGCACGAGCTCCTCGCCGGCTATCCCAAACTCGTACTTTGTGTCCACGAGGATTAAGCCCTGTTTTGCAAGGTGCTCTGTCCCGTAATTAAAGAGATCGAGCGATGCCTCCTCAATCGCGCTCCATGTCTCCTCGTCAACAATCCCCTTTGACATTATCTCCTCTGCAGATACGGGCTTATCATGCGCTCCCAGCTCCTCCTTCGTAGTGGGGGTTATCACCGGCGCCTCTAATTTCTGGTCCTTCTTAAGACCTTCGGGCCATTTTATCCCGTACATATCCCTCTTTCCCTCTGCGTAGCTCCTCCATAAACTCCCAGTGATGTAGCCCCTCACGACCACCTCGACCGGCAGGGGCTTGCACTCCCTCGTTATCATCACTGCAGGATCAGGGCTGCTCTTAAGATGGTTAGGGAATATCCCCCTTGTCTTCTCAAACCAGAATGCTGCGAGCTGATTGAGCACCTGCCCTTTAAATGGCAGAGTCCCAAGAATCCTGTCAAATGCGGATATCCTGTCAGTAGTGATTATTATCCTTTCCTGCCTGTCTGCAAGTATATAA
>WALR01000055.1 GCA_015522765.1 Candidatus Woesearchaeota archaeon
CTTGTGGTGTTGTGCTGGCTTGCTTTGCCGTGCCTGTTTCTTCAGCAGGCTTCTCCGTTGTCCCCTTCTTCCTTGCCTCTTCCTTCTTCTTGGCTGTCTCCTTCTTATTCACCGGCTTCTTTTCCTTCTCCCTAACCCTTATCCCTGCTTTGAAGCTCGCCACCTTTACATTGTTCTTGTAGCCGATTGCATCAACCCAGTACACCTGGCCCGGCTTAAGCATTGATGTAAGAGTAAGGGGGCATGCGCCCTGGTTTTCATCTATCACATTTCCCTTGACGCTTCCGTCATCAGCGTAAAGCCTGCCTCTCGCGTCCTGGGTGAGGAATAGGTAGAGAGTGCATCTGTCAAGCTTTTCCTTGTTCTTCATCCTTCCATTAAGGTAAAAGGTGTGTTCGCCCCCGCTCAGGCTCATGCTCGGGCTTGTGTAGCTTGAAACAAATACATCCTTGCCGTCTATCTTAAAAAACAGGAGTCCCTCACCTGTACTCTTTTTACCAGACTTTACAATTGGCGAAGGAGCCTGGCCCTGATTAACTTTGATTGGCACCTCTATTACCTTCTTATTAATGGACAGCTCTCTATTTCTTTGAGCGAATGTTGAGAATACTCCTTCAAGAAGGGTGTAGCTCAATTCATCAGCTACATTAACCTTCAGAGGGTATGTGCTTTCCCCATAATTTGGGGGGATGGTAAATTCCTTTTTTATTGTAATATCTTTCTCTTCCTCTCTCTCGCCCTTCTCAGAGCTCTTTACGCCGCATCCTGCCAACCTGTTGCTGTATCCCTCCTTTATTGTTGCCCTAAGCTTAACCTCTGCCGTCCCGGATTCTCCGGGTGCAACACCAGAGGAGCTCCTGTCCTCTCCATTGACAAATATCTTTATCCTATTTACATTCACATCTGTAACCTGCCGGTTTAATCTCTGGCTCTTTTGGGCCAGGCTAATCAGCGAGGAGCTGTCCCTGTTCTTATACCACTTTACACATTTGGAGCAGTCAAGGTTATCCTGGTCCACATAGTACACTATCTGGTTTCTCAGGTTTGTTCTCTTCCTCTTAAGCTTCTTGCAGCTTGCTGTTGCCGGGTCAAGATAATAGGATGTGTGGAATATTCTCCCGCTCTCATAGAAATCAACCGGGCTTACCCTTGCGTCTGAGCAGAGGTAGGGGTCACTCCACCTTAAGCTCTTGGGAACCTCAAGTATCATCTTCTGCCCCTTTATATGACTGGCAAATTCATTGGCTATGTTCCTTGCCTTAAAATCAATACGGCCTGCTGACTGGGTGTAGGCTATGCACCTGCATATGCTCTCTGCACTGCCGCTCATCTGTGCCTGATAGCAGGGGTTCTCCCTCTTTAGCTCATTCTTCATTATCTCATCAGGGTTCTCGCCAGGAGTATTTACTTCAGGTGTCATGCCTACCTCTGGATTTCCCCTAGGTCCGCCAACCCCCGCTTTTTTAAGCTCTTTTATCCCGTTGGCAACCTCAAACCTTTCCTTTTCCTTCTTATAATCTGCTATTGCCTTTTCTTTTATCCCGCGAAGATTATTGACCAGTTCGGCAGAAGAGCCCTTGCCGTTGTACTCGTAACTCGCGGTTTCCCTGTCTATAGCAACTTCCGCGTCACTGATTATTTCGTTGAGGCGGGAGACCAGTTCTCCTCTTAGCTGGGCATGCCCGCTGTAAAAGCTGTCTTCAAAGAGACTCGTGCTCTCCTTCACCTGGAAGTCCGAGAG
This sequence comes from Candidatus Woesearchaeota archaeon, assembly GCA_015522765.1. Taxonomy (GTDB): domain Archaea; phylum Nanobdellota; class Nanobdellia; order Woesearchaeales; family WALR01; genus WALR01. Next base: position 1,742 of record WALR01000055.1, read on the forward strand.
CTCCTGCTTAATAGCTGATGCTGCATCCTCATATTTGTTCCTCGTGGCAGCCATCATCGGAAGAATGAGTGCAGCAATTAAGAAAACAGCGAGTATTGCTCCTCCCTTCCATATTATCTGATTCTTCATTAAACCACCCTGAAATAATAGTCCTCTGCGATTGTCCTTCCTGAAATATTATCGGTGAGTATTAGGGTAAGGGTGTACATCCCCGGGCTGAGGCTGCTGGTGTTAACCTTCTTCCTTACCCATAACTCTTTTTTTTCATAGGGGCTTTTCCCCTCTATGCTGATATCCCTCTCAAGCTGTTTTACCTCGTTCCCATTGTTATCTCTTACTATCATCTTTCCTTTAATATTATAAGTGCGGTTCCCGTCTGTATCTTTCTGCTGGAGGAACCCGACTATCTGGGCGTTCACATAGAATGCGGTATTCTTAGTGAACATGGGCGGGATCAGCTCCACAGAGCTGCCCTCTGCAATCATCTCAACCTTTCCTATGTTGAACGCGGATTTCAGCCCGACCTCCTTCTGGCTGATTATCCAGTCGCCGGTGTTCTCATCCCTTACCCTTATCTTAAGGAGATAGTTTCCCTCCTCGAGGTTTGCTGGCGTGGGAATCCTCACTCTTGCCTGAACAACCTTGCTGTAGCTGTCAAATCTCTCCCAGCTCAGGCTGCTCTCCCTTATGATGCTTCCATGCCTGTCACTAAGCTCTGAGGAGACCGAGTAATGAACCATTCCCTTCTTAGAGCTCAGCCCCCTTATGTTTATTACTGTATAAATGGTGTCGCCTATAAGGTAGGGGCCCTGCTGGAGCTTGAACTGCTCGTTTGAGTAGAAATACGGCGAGAAGAACACCTTTATGTTAAGGGCATTTGCGCCCCCTGAGAGCGCCATGTAAATAATGAGGAATGTGGCTGCAACTACGATAATAATCGTTGTGTCCCTGATAACCCTTCTCCTGTTCATCCTTCTTATACCCTTTTTTGTATTCTACTATAAAAACCTTACCTTACTCTCTCTTTGAAGTACTAGCTGTACATAACAATAATCATCGCCATCTTGAGGTATCTCTTGTTCACCTTCCCCTCAGGGAGGAGCTTGAGGGCGTCAAGCACTTTTCTTAATATCTTTTTACCTTCTGCGTCTACCTCATTCTTCAACCCCTCTATTCCTTTCTTGAATTTCTCCCTTGTTTCAAATTGTTTAGTGTATTTAAGGATGTCCGCTGTTTTCTCCTTAACTTCATTGTTATAAAAGGCATTCTCCACAGCATTTATTATCTTATCTATGTCTTTTATGATAATCTTTCCCTTATAATCTGCACCTTCTATACTGTATTCTTCTCCTTTAATTACCACTTTTCTTCCCTGGAGAAGATTGTTTAGTCCATTAATTACCTCTTCTTTATTATCCTTCTTTCTCCTTATTACCCTCTCACCGAATAATCTAACCTTTTCTATATCCACAAGGTCAAGGACTTCTTTGTTCTTGATGTCCTCAACTGTTTTTTTAAGAAGGTCAAGTGAAGGACTAATCATGTTGTTCCCTATGACCTTTCTATCTTTCTCGCTTAATCCAGCCACTTTGTCTCCTTCTTGTTTAATGAGCTTTTTGAGGATATCCCTAATGTCCCCAAGGAGTTCTGTTTGTTTCTCTGTATCTTCCTCAGCAGTACCAATCTCCCCCCTCTCGACGTCGGTACCCATTTTCTGCTGATTCTCTATACTTTTTTTCACACTCTGTACCATGTCTTCTTCCTCCTTTATTATCTTACTTTCTTCATTTTTTTCCGATGTTCCTCCGCTTGCTCCTCCTCCTGTTACAGTGGTTGGTATTGCTTCTCCGCTGGTTGTGGGTGTTGCTC
>WALR01000056.1 GCA_015522765.1 Candidatus Woesearchaeota archaeon
CAGCCACCGCAACTGCAATCTCCCTCCTCTTAAAAGAAAGAGCCAGAAGTGTTCCCGCAATTATATAGAACATAAATGCAGCGCCCATCGTATAAGGGCTTGACTTATTTGACCAGTACTTCAGGAAGATATCTCCTGTTGTGAACAACACGCCGCTGAGCCCTGTTAATAAGATGAATATCCAGTCCATACTGGCGTTTTATTTATTGCATTTAATAAATCTGTCGCTCGGGTGTATGCCCATAATTGGACGGCTGAAGTCTTTAATACTATCAGCTCTGTTGAAAATCTTTAGATAGTGCTGCACCCCCCTATCAGGATTGCCCTGCCGCCAGAAAGTTTCCCCTGCTCCTCTGGAGAGCCCTCATACTCCTGCTATACAAAGGTTTTTAAAATTAATTGACTAAAAGATTAAGGAGATGAAAGAAACATCATTTTTTGAGAGGGTTGCGTGGAAGCACCCCTGGATGGGGATTTTCTTTTTGCCAAGATTTGAGAGGAACCTCAGGAGGGATCTCTCTGAGATAGATGAAGAGATTAACGAGGTAGAACATATAAGAAAGAATTTACAGAAATATATGAATACGCTACAAACATGCGGGAAGATTTTATCCTGGTTAATTGACCTCTCCAGAATCAACAGTAAGAAAACTCAGGGGTACCTTAACAGCTTTGCAGAAACAATGAGAAAGAAGGAGAGACTCCTCAAAGAGATGTCTAAAGAATACAAGAAAGGTTTTAACGAATTCCTCAGAGAGAAGGGTATGCTCTCAGATGATTCTAATGATGATGTTAAGAAGAAGATACTCTCAAGAGAGGATATTAAAGAGTTGAAGAAATCCATGAATGAAATTTACAGGCAGCTGGAGGGGGTCCTAAAGGAGGAAACAAATACCATGAAGTCTTATAGTATGCTTAAGGGGAAAGGCGCTGTAAGTGTTCTTCATCTTTCACCTGATAACGCTGTGATACTTAAGGAAAGTCTGAGAAAGGAAGGAGAACTGATAAAAAAGCTCGCAGAATCCGATAAGTGGCTGGAGAAAAGCTCTGAAGTAATAAAAGAGGAGGTCAGGAGAAAGCTACTGGAAGATGAGCAAAAGGAAAGATTTTTTGAGGCTATTGAGGGTTTCAGGGAGGAGATGGCAAGAGCTGAAAAGGGAATCTCTGAAAAGTTTCAATTCAGCGGCGACAGGTATAAAGAGAGCGTATGGAATTACCGTTGCGGCCTTCCTAAGGAAGCATTTTACGCCGAGCTAGAAAAAACTCTTGGCGATTATAAAGGATTTCTGCTGGAAAAGAAGAGTTATCTCCAGGGACTCCCAGGGATTAAGCCCCTCAAAGAGTTCGGAGAGATAGTCGAGGTTGTTGAGAATAAGATTAGGAAGATTGATACATTAATAAGTGCTGTCGAAGAAATCAAAGAGAAGATTGACGCATTTACAAAATTAACCGAGGACCCTGAGAAGAACAGGGAGAGGATAATTGAGCTTTGGAAGGAGATAAACAACACTGCGGACACACTGACTTCACCAAGAAAAGAGGGATGGAAATCATGGCATATCCTAAATTATTTCTTATTTAAGAGCATAACACCCCTAAAAGCCGGCGGGATAAGCATATACCACGGCATCGGGACATATGCAGGAGAGCGTATAGAAACACTGAAGAGACAATTAAACTACAGGACGCCTGAAGAATACGCAGAGGCAATTATAAAAAGGGTTAAGGGGGGGATAAAACCTTCAAAGTCAGATATGAACTATTTGTCATGCAGTAAACTGCCGGCAGTGTATTTTTATGAGGTTATAGGAAAATGGGAGGGCCTCTGCTACATCGAGGTAAAAACAGGGGATTACGCTGTATTTATGAGTAAATTTAAAGGACCCCAATGGCTTAATGAGGTCGCGGTATACTCAAAAAATGGCCTAAGGTTTCCAGAAAATTCTCTTGTATTCTTTCCTCTTAAGAATCCGCCTCTGAAGTATAGGTTTACCAGCAAAATTGGCTATGAGAGGGGCATTGAGGCAATTGATAGAACACTCCAATCCCTTGTAGAGGAATGCAGGAAGAATAACATAAGCGCAGAGAACTTTAAGTTCAGGATAAGCTGGGAGGGAGAGCTGAGGGTTAGAAGGGGGGGCATTACCAAAAAGATAAGATTCTCAAGGGATAAGATGTGGTCCCTGCGTGAATATGAAAACCTGTGGAATGCGGAGAATTAGAATCACAGCATTTCCCTGCAGAGAAGTCGTTCACATTAACCCTATGCGCAGGTGCATGCACCAGCCCCCCTGTTGCCAGCTCCCTAAATAACCGCATTTGTTCATATTGGAAGGAAGTTTAATACTTCGAAGCTCTTTAAGAAGAGGACAGAGTCATACTCGTGTATGGCGCTGCCAAACGCCCTTTTCAGCTCGGATAACTCCTCGTTCAGCTCTTTGACTGTTCTTACGCATAAACGGAATTCTATGTCTGCAAGACCGATGTAATTCATGACGCTGATGACTTTTCTCTTTGACTTGAGATAGCCCATTATCTTCTTCTCAAAGCTCTTCGTGACTTTAAGGAACACCCTGTAA
>WALR01000057.1 GCA_015522765.1 Candidatus Woesearchaeota archaeon
GGATAATGGCGAAGATAAGGGATGATTATTATAAGGAGATGGAAAAGGCGGTGGAGGATGAGAAAAGGGCAATTCAGAGGACTGCCGGAATCAGGGCGTTTTTTGCCCCTTTGAAGACGAGGCATTACCTGATTAAGGAGGGCATAAAAGACAGGCTTGAAAGATTATCTCTCCGAATGCACCGTTTAAAGGCAGGCAGGAAGGGAGCGGAAGGCTCTTTTCAGAATACTCCCTGATTATATTCTTGATTATTTTCGCCCTACAAATATCACACAAGCGTAATATGTATCCTTAAGGGATTTCTGGCTTGATGCTTCAACTATAGTCATCTTTGTAGCAAAACAAAAAGGTTTAAATATGAGCTGTATAATGAACATACATATATCACACAAATATAACTTAATTTTAAAATAAAACCTTGGGAGAGAGGATGGCAGGCAGGAAAAAAGGAGAAAAAGTGGAGATAGTGAATGTCCGGCTTCCCAAAAAAGCAATCAGCTGGGTGGACACCCTCGTTAATAAGGGCATATACTCCTCGCGCTCAGAGGCAATAAGGGAGTTTGTGAGGGAATATCTGACAGAGAACCGTCAGGAGGGTCCCGGCGAAAAAGGAAGAGAGGGAATCAGCAGTATGCAAACCCGCCAATAAACCCCGATAAAATAAAAAGTCAATAAATGGTACAATGAATGATCCAATCATCTCAATAAGGATGCCGAGCGGAATGGTGGAAGAAGTTAAGAGGCTCTCTGCAGAGCGTCATTTCTTGGATATGAGCGAGGCTTTGAGGAGCATAATAAGGAACAAGTGGATAAAAAGTGCAGGTATAAGTCTAAAATACATAAATGGAGTTGAAAACAGGAGAAGGTAAAATTGGCTAAGTTTAATTCGTTAAGCAGGGGGAATTCAACCCTGAAAAAATGGAAGGAGAAGCTGCCAGTGATAAGGGCTTCCCTATTCCTACCTGTTGTATTGATTGCCCTGCTTATTTTCATGATTACCGCCCAGTCCGTGGCTGGCTCATCATCAGGCAATAACACAAATACAAGCCTGAATATCACAGTGGTTGCCCCTGTTAACAATACAATCACAAACAAGACAACTCTCAATTTCCTCTCAGTGGTGGAGAGCAGCAGCGAGAACCGGACAGAGTGCGAGATAAGAATATACAATGCTACAGCAGGAGGCGCAGGAAACTCGTCCAATAATCTTTTGCTCAACCAATCAGCAGGCTTTACAGGGGAGAAGTACAATCTCACCTTCACCTTTGTGATAAACGAGGGGAAGTATCTCTGGGAGGAAACCTGCAGCTATAACAACTCAAATAATAACTCAGGCTGCAATAGCTCAGGCAATGCCAACACCACAGGATTTGCAGCAGAATCAACAGGGCTCCTTAATCTAACCGTCGATGTTACCTCTCCTTCAATAACCCTTGTGGCGCCAGTGAACAACAGCAGGCTGGACTCGGGAGAGGTCAATCTCACCTTCTTTGTTCAGGATAATTATGCAGCTGTTATAAACTGCACCCTGCTCTTAAACTCTACACTTAACAGCTCTGCTCCACTAATCAGAGAGGATAATATCAGTGCAGAAACATGGGGGGTTGTTAAAAAAGTGGAGGAAAATATCCCAGCAAATTCAAGCAGCAGCTGGAGCGTTTCATGCAGGGACATGGCAGGGAACGAGGGAAAGAGCCAGCTTTGGAGCTTCACAACCATCTCCCTAAATAACTCAACTCAGGGAAACGCCACAAACCAGAGTGCAAATCAGACTGCTAATCTTACCTTTGAACTATATGCAGATAAACCAGTGTACTACACCGATGAGCAGGTGGACATAACCGTGCTTGCAGATGTTAACAGCCTCCTTAATATGACCATAACCAACCTCAACGATACAGGCTTCCTCATAAATTTCGCGACAATAATAATCTATCCCACCACCTCTTTCTTCAGGTATTTCAACGAGTCAGGGGAATATGTTGTGAACGCCACGCTCACAAAGGGAGCCGCGCATAAGGATAAGAGCACGCAATTCAGAGTAATAAAAAGGAACACTACAGCTCAGCCCAATCTGCAGGTGAGCATATCTGCATCGGACACAGAGATAGGTGCAGGAGAAGAGGTGAAGTTTAAATGCGAAGCGACAAACTACATCAATGATTATACCTGCATCTGGGACCTCAACGGAGATGGAACCCCTGACTCCACGAGCAAGGAGACAAGCTACACATATGCCTCAGCAGGAGGGTACACTGTTAAAGTAATGGCTGAGTCGCAGAACATGGAGGCAAATGACAGCGTGAAGATAATAGTAAAGCCGAAATACACCCTCAATGTCAAGGTCATCAACAACAGGACAGAACAGCCCATTGAGGGGGCGGTTGTAATGGTGAATGGGAACGCGGGGGCTACCAACAAGAACGGCGATGTCTCATTCAGCGTTATAGAGGGGGATGCAGTGATAAAGGTCGATAAGAACAATTACTACGAGCATGTATCATCTGAGAGTATCGCCCAGGATAAGAGTATAACGATAAGACTGGCAAGCAAGGAGAAGGATATTGTCCCGCCCTCAATATCCCTGACGGCGCCTGAGGATAATTACAGGATAAATGCAACTGCACAGGAAGAACCTCTCGAGGTAGAGTTTTTCGTGAGTGACGACTCAGATGTGAACTGCACGGTTTTCTACAGCAGGTACAACGGCTACTGGGAGAACAGGACGGAGATTAAGGCGGCTGTGAACAGCGGGAACAAGGCGCACATCACCGTTTACAACGGGACAAACTACTGGATGGTTAACTGCACGGATGAATTCAGCAATTCCGCTCTCTCTCCTGCACGAAAGGTAAGCGTGGTGTTGAATGCGGCTGCGTCAGGGCAGAAGGCAAACAACACGAACAGGAGTAACACGACATTTATGCTGGCGAATAACCTCATCAACGAGATTGAGAAGCATCTGCTCTCTGTAAAGGGCTATGCAGGTGATGACAAGTCCCTTGCAGATTCCATCGGGATGCTTAAGGAACTTGACGCCCAAAAGACAGAACTCATAAAGCTCAGGAGGGATGCGTTTAACACGAGGTTTCTTAAGAGCGAGGAGGAGAAAAAGAGAAAAGAACTCGAGGTGAGGAATGATATAATTCGCATAAGAAACAGCACTATTGTGGAGATAAATGTGCAGGACAAGAGGAGTTTTGTGAAGTATCCCTCCCCTGAAGAGGTGGGGAAAATAGCAGGGGAATACCTTAGTGCAAGAGGCATAAACATGACAAACAAATCACTCGGGGAGTATGCCTCTGAGAATGTCCCCCTTCAGGACCTCCTGACAATCTCAACTACTGCCTGGAAGGCAGAGGTGCTCATGCTTAACAATGAGAGGAGGGAAATCACAATAATAAGGCACACAATAAAGATGGAGAACTCGACGGTTCCTTACGACTTGGTAATCAGCATCCCAAAGGATATCATTCCAAGTGCTGATGTAATCAGCTTTAAAACCCTCTTTGAGATAATAAAAAACGATCCGCTTGTGCGGGTGGTTCCGGATAGGGGGGAGGTAATCTATTACTTTGACAAAGAGGTTGAACTGGGGAAGCTTCAGAAGATAGGCATAGTGGCCCTCTCAAGAAACATTAACATAAAGCAGAAGATAACTGGCTTCTCCATAGCAGGGATTACAAATATCACATCTAACTGGAAGATGGTTGCAGAGCTTCTGGCTATACTAATACTTGGGGGGGTGCTGGTGAGCGGAAGGATCGGTCTTGGCATGAACTCCGGCAGGACCCTCCACCATGTTGAAGGGATAAGGAAAGGCACTCATCTGGGGGCTCGCAGAAAAGAAAAAGAACCGCTTATTCCCTCTTTTATGAGCGGCATGAAAGGGGTGTTCCTTATGGCAGACTCGGCGCTGAACAGGCGTAAAGGAGATGCAGAGAGGCTTAGCACGAACTATGAGCACATAAGGAGAATATACGCTAAGAGTCCGCCCCCAATTAAGCGGATGCTTGCAAGGGAAGCAGGGAGGATAGCATTTACGATAAACAGGGAGAAGATTGAGGAGCTGCTTTACCACGGAAGGGTCTTTACAGGGAGCGGGAACATAGTGAGGGCAAGGGAGACATATGATAAGCTGAGAAGGGTTATTAGCAGGTCGGATGTCCGCACAAGGAGGATGTTTAAGGAGGAAATAGCAGAGTTTTATAATGATATAAACACCCTTTACACCCAGAAGCTCCTCCTGGAAGCGAACAGGGATGTTGAGGAGGGGAAAATAACAAAAGCTAAGGGCATCTACAGGAAGATACAAAAGTGTTATCCCTTCCTTAGCAGTGAGCAGAAGCAGGAGCTGTATAAGAAGGCGTCCGAATTGTTCCTAAGGATAAAGGAGAGGGAGAGAGTGTCGCATTAATCCTGCTTGCCTCGTCTTTCCCACTTGATAATGGTCAAAAAAGATTAAAAATTAGGACTCTTTACTATACCTCCTTAAAGGGGGGGTAACGATTTCAAGGGTAAAATTAGAAGAGGCAAAGCAGTACCTGCAGGATGTGCCCCCTGAGAAGGCATTTCTTACAAAGTCAGGAGTCTGGCTTAGGAACATATACGAGCTGAATAACAGCCTTGAATACCTTGATGAGGAGACATTTAACCACCATGTCAATGAGTCAAAGAATGATTTTGTCTCGTGGATAAGGGATGTAATAAAAGACAAGGAGCTTGCAAAAGAAGTAGCCTATAGCCACTCAAGAGTTGAGCTGAGGAGTATAATCTCGAGAAGGATAAGGGAGCTTGAGGAGATAATAGTCAAAGAGGAGCTCAAGGAGGAGCATAAAGAGGAGAAGAAGGAGCAGGGTTCTAAAGAGGAGAAAACAGGAAAGGCAGAGGATAAAGCGGCCAATGAAAAAAATGCTAAAGAAACCCGCAAGGAGGTTAAAAAAGTCAAAGGGGTTAAGGGCAGTGAGGAGAAGGAGTATTCTCTGTCAGAGAGGAATCCAGGTTTTATCCGTTCATTGTTGTTCTCAAGGACAGGCCTCGTTGTAATGTTTCTTCTGGGGATGATAGTTGGTCTGCTTATTGGGCGCTATCTCTGAATCTGCTGTATAATTTGCTTCATCTAAATTAAATAGTAGTACGTCTTTTGAAATCTAATTTGCCTAAATCAAAAAGTGTTAATGGTTGTTTTCTTAGAAATTCAATAAATTCTTCATTTTTGGAGACATAGCCAATGTCATTTAATGCATCTTCCAAATCATGCAATAGTGATATATCTAAAAAAAGACCTAGATGTTTCACATTTTCATCTTGCTCTAATTCACTTATTTTTTGATAAATTC
>WALR01000058.1 GCA_015522765.1 Candidatus Woesearchaeota archaeon
CCCATAATCTTTTAATCTACTTAAGAGTGGAACAAAAAGTTTATTACCTAAGATGAAAAGGGATATTTTATGGAAGGCGAAATTCTCTTTGAAGCATCATGGGAGGTGTGCAATAAAGTAGGGGGGATATACACAGTAGTTAAATCAAAGGCAAATGCGGTGAAAAAGCTCTACGGAGAGGGCTACTTCCTAATCGGCCCCTATTTTCACAACAAGTCCCAATGGGAGTTCAAGGAGAAGGCCATTCCTGCAGGGCTCAAAGAAACGGCGGATGCTCTTAGAGAAAGGGGAATCAACTGTCATTTTGGAAAATGGATTGGGGCAGGAGAGCCCAACACGATTCTTATAGAATTCTCTGATTTTGCAAGTAATGGGAATGAGATAAAAAAGGAGTTGTGGGAGGCTTTCAGGATAGACTCCCTTGGAACAAAGTATTATGACTACGACCAGACCATCATCTGGAGCTATGCCGCGGGCATTCTTATCGGGGAGTATGCAAAAAAGTATCCCCAGAAAAGGATAATAGCCCAGTTTCACGAATGGCTGAGCGGGGGAGGCTTGCTCTACCTCAAGAAGAATAATGCCAATGTTGCAACTGTCTTCACCACCCACGCAACAATACTGGGAAGAACAATCGCCTCCTCAGGGAGAGCCCTCTACTCAGAAATTAAGAAGATTAGCCCAACAGATGAGGCATACAAGTACGGGATACAGGCAAAGTACCTCACAGAAAAGGCGTGCGCATTAAACTCGGATGTGTTTACAACCGTCTCTGAGATAACAGCAATGGAATCCACAGTGCTCCTTGGAAGAAAACCGGATGTTGTGCTTAACAACGGCCTTAACATATCCTCCTTCCCAACCTTCGAGGACACAAGCCTTAAACACAGGGAATTCAGGGAGAAGTTGAGGGAGTTCGCAGCCTATTACTTTATGCCTTATTACACCCTTGATGTTACCAAAACGCTCTTCTTCTTCCTTGCCGCGAGGTACGAGTTCAGGGACAAGGGGATAGATGTCTTTGTAAAAGCACTCTCCATCCTTAACAAAAGGCTTGCCCATGAAAAGAAAGCCCCCTCCATCATTGTCTTCTTGTGGGTGCCCGCAGGGGTTAAGGGGCTGAGGCAGGAGGTTATAGAGAACAATGCCAATTACTTTGACATAAAGGAAAAGGTTGATGAGCAGATTCTGACAATAAAAAACAGGATAATGAAGAGTCTTATCTCTGCTGATACAGACAAGGTAAAGGACTTAGTGGAGGGGGAGGATAAAGAGGAGATAGAAGAGAGAATATCTGCTTTTAAGAAGAGCGGTCTTCCCCCTATATGCACCCATTACCTTTTCAACGAGCAGCAGGATGCAATCATTAACAGCCTGCTTAGAGAGGGTCTTAACAATAAAAAAGAGAATAAGGTGAAGGTGGTCTTTTACCCTGTTTATCTTACAGGAAAAGACAATCTCCTCAATACAAACTACTATGAGTCTATAATGGGATGCCACCTTGGGGTCTTTCCGAGCTATTACGAGCCCTGGGGCTACACCCCGCTTGAAACCGCTGCGCTGGCAGTTCCCTCACTAACAACTGATCTCTCTGGTTTTGGCAGGTTTATCAGGAAGCTGAAGAGGGACGAGAAGAACCCAGGGATATTCGTCCTTGAGAGAGCCAAAAAAGGAGACGACGAGTTCTCATCCGAGCTTGCAGAGACTCTTTTTTCATTTTCCCTTCTTGATAAGAACAGCAGGGTTAAGAATAAGCTTGAAGCAAAGCGTCTTAGCAGCAAAGCAGACTGGTCTTTTCTTATTAAGAACTATCGCAAGGCGCATCTAAAAGCAGTTAAAAAGGCGCTTTTAAGGTGAATCAATGTTTTTCAGCTATGAGTTAGACAGGGGGAAAACAACCGGCAGGGCAGGAGAGAGGGTTCTTATAAGCAAAGGCGCGTCGAGGATTTTTATCCCTAAACAGCCCGACTCGAGGTACAACGGTTTTTTTATGCGCTGTCGCCAATCTGACAAAATAATAAAAATCGTTGAGAGCATAGGCTCAGGAACCGATAATATAGGCTTTGAGATTTTTGATAATGGGGCAAAGAGGATAAGCAGGCGTAATGAAGAAACATTTATCCCTGAAAACGCAGGTTTCATCTATCTCCTCGAGAGAGCAGAGGAATTCTCGCTGTTCCTTGATGTAAGAGAGCCCTATGATAACAGCGAGGAGGGGAGAAATTACTCTGTGAGAGAATCAGATAAAGGAGTCGTGTTTGAGTTTAGCAACCCCCACAATATTCATCTCTTTGTCTCGCTAGCATCCAACGGGGCAATTGAGACAATGAGTAAATGGGTGAGGAGAGAGTATTCATATGACAAGGCAAGGGGCTCTTATCCCTGGGAGAGATATGTCTTCTTAGCATGCAAAATAAGGGGTAAAGAAGCCGCTGTTGCCGTCTCCATGGATGAGCAGGAGGCTATATCCCTCTCAAAGAAGTATCTCCGGAAGCATGTTAGTTTAAAGCCGATTAGGAGCAATAAAAAAGAGCTGCCTCTCAAGCTGGCAGAGAAATCCCTTTTGAGCCTAGTGAAAATTGATAAGGAGAAGGGACTGCTAGCAGGGCTGCCCTGGTTCTTTCAGGAATGGACGAGGGACGAGGCAGTTGCCCTTAAGGCGCTGTCCCTCATAGAAAAAGACAAAAGCGCCCCCCATGGATTAACCTTTGGGATTGTGAGGCGTCTTTTAGAGAGCATCCAGCCTGACGGGATGCTGCCAAACATTATTGGCGGAAGAGAAAAAAATTCTGACGCTGTATTCTGGCTTTTTCTCAGGCTGGATGAAATGGAAAGAGAGGGGTTATTGCCTAAAAAAGCGGCCGCGATTATTTCAGGATACAGGCATAAAATAGTGGACAAACTGATGAAGCATCATCTTAAAAATAATCTGATTTTTTCCGAGGCTCATAAAAGCTGGATGGATTCACTAAGCAGGGAGGGCTTTCCCATTGAGTTGCAGGCAGGGATGCTCATGCTTCTGGCTCAGTCGGCAGAGGAAAAAGAGGAATACATGTCCAACCTCAATAATTTAAAGGAAGAGATAAAGAGGAGATTCTTTGACGGGCGCATACTTGTAGACTGCCTGAACTGTAGGGAGGGCAGCAGGACAGAAACCAGGCCAAACATTTTCTTAGCATTCCTCCTCTATCCGGAGCTGCTCTCAAAAGAGGAGTGGGAGAGATGCTTTGATGCAGCGCTAAGCGAGCTGTGGCTTGGGTGGGGGGGCCTCTCAACAGTTTCCGTCCACTCCGATAAATTTGTTAGGAGATACAGCGGCGAGAACCCTGCAAGCTATCATAACGGTGATTCATGGTTCTGGGTGAACAACTACGCAGCATTGGGCATGATAAGGCTCAATCCCAGCAAATATGAAAATCAGATAAAAAAGATATTCGGGGCAAGTTCTAAGGATATACTCAGCTTAAACTGCCTTGGATGCGCCTCAGAGCTCAGCAGTGCAGAGGAGCTCAGGGGAGAGGGCTGCTGGAATCAGGCGTGGAGTAATGCATCGTTCATAGAGCTTTACAAAGAGATGGAGAAGAGGGGCTTGCTCAGCCAGTATTTTCACAAACCTTAAAAATGAGCTGTTTTACCTGACTTAATGCCTCGCTTAGTAATGTAAAATGAAACAGGGATTTTTATGACTTTGGAAATATCTGATCAGAACTTTGAAGATGAGGTTTTAAGGGCGAAGGTGCCTGTTGTCGTGGACTTCTGGGCTGAATGGTGCGGGCCATGCATTATGATAGCCCCAATCATTGACGAGCTGTCAGACGAGTTCGGCAAAAAGGTCAAGTTCTTTAAGATGGATGTGGATAAGAACAGCGTTACTGCTGCGAAGAGCGGCATAATGAGCATTCCCACGGTGATACTCTTTAAGAAAGGAGAAGAGGTTGACAGGTTAATAGGCGCCTTTCCAAAGGATGTTCTTAAGGGAAGAATCAATGGGCTCTTGTAAAATCATGCTGTTTATCATCTATGAATTATTTCTTTATAGTCCTGTCGCTCACTATAGCGGAATTTCCCTCCGGGTCCTCAATGATGAGTTTAATTGTTTCCTGTCCATTCATAGCCCTTCGTATTTTCTTTATGTGGGCCTTTATCTTCTTTGATGATTCCCTGTTCTCTTCTGTTTCTTTTGTTTCCTCGAGCTGATGGAGTATCCTTCGCAGTATCCCCTCTATATTTGTTATGTAACCATTGGATGCGGGGCCGGGTGTAATCTCTATTATGCGCGGTATCTTCACACTGGCAGTCGCAGATTTTACCACCCTTATTGAAAGGTCATCTGCGCCTTTTATCTCTATGGTGTGCTTTACACTTTTCCTTGTGGAGTAAGACTCCACATCCGCCTTATGAAAATTGCAGTTAGAACAGTCCATCGAATACACAGAGACCCTTCCGAAGTAGGGTATCTCCCTTTCAGCCTCGACCAGCGTCAGAGTGTTCTTGCCGCAAATAGGGCATTTCTGATTACTGAGCACAGCAGGCTTTCCTATTTCCCCTTCACTTATTTGTTCGCTTCTTTTTTTCATAGTGCATAGCTACCTCTACTGATGTCATTTGGTGTCTCTTAAGAAACGCTTATTTTACTTCCTTCCCCTGTTTTCCCCTGTAAAGCTCCACATTCTTGGGTGTGAGCACAATCCATTCATCGCCGAATCCGGCGATGTCCCCGTCAATTACATCCACGGTTTTTTTAAGCTTGTTGACCGCTCTTTTCAGCTCGACTATGTCCTTTTCCTTCAGCGGCTTGATGTTTATCAGGGCAATTGTTTTCCCGTCCCGAAGTGCGTTCAGCACCTCTTTAACATCAGAAAAGTCTTCAAGGGTAAAGGGTCTTATCACCACCTTTGAAGTGCTCTCCTCTGTGACAGATGTGTCAAGTTCTACATACTCCTCCTGTTCATCCTCGTCCTCGTCAGGCGAGGCAAACCTCTTTTTAATTTTTTCAATGATTCTTCTCATCATACACCCTCCTCTTTATGTTCACAAAACCTAAGCAGTTCAGACTTGACCACGCAAATTGC
>WALR01000059.1 GCA_015522765.1 Candidatus Woesearchaeota archaeon
GATGTGTATAAGAGACAGATTAATAATTCTTCTAATCCCTCTCATTTTTATCTCCTGCATTCATTATGCCTGCCATACGGTCACCTCAATGAAATAAGGACCCCATAATTTAAAGTTGTAAAAACCTGAAACTATGCGGTTATCAATAAACAGGGCGTAGGCATCCTCTTTAGGGCTGAGTTCCCTCTTATAGAGGGTTGTATTCTCAATAGTTAACTCAAAGCTGTACTGGGGGGGTATAGCATCTGTGGTGATGTTTTCTACAACATCTCTTGCGAGGCCCAGGCAGAAGCTGCAGCCATTGAGGCTCCTGTAATAAAACTCCCCTACCTGCTCCATTACTGTATTATGAATATTTGTTATGTTCCCGTCGCTCTTTAAGCTGTCAAGCAGGGGTGAGTTTATTTCATATATCTCCCCTGAGGAGAGCACTTTTGTTATGTCTTCTGATATTCTCTCTGCAGGAGGGATATATCTTGAACCAGAGCGAAAGTAGAGGAGCATTCCAATCCCCACAACAATCACTATGATTGCCACAAAAGCATCGACTGTGAAGAAGAAGCCTTTCCTGCCCCTGAACAGGGGATGTCTGATTAACCGCTCTGACACTATTACCCCTCTTTTAGTCCTTTAGTCCTCTTTGATTTGTATGCATGTCCTGTGCCGATTTCCCTTATGTAATAGGGTTATTTAAATGTTGTTAAAATAGGTGGAGGAGATGCTGGATTAAAACACTAAGGAGCGGTATTTTGTCGGCATAGCAGTCGATAAATATGAGTATAAGAAAAGAGAACAAAAACGAGGGGAGGAAGGGTATGCCTATCTTAACCTTTACAGTCCTAATGGAGCCTTTATCACTTAACCTCACCAGCTTTTCAATGTCATTCCTGTCAATACCTCCCTTGTCCGCCCTGACAACTACTCTTCCCTTAACATGAATATCGGACACCACCCAATCTCCCTCGACGAGATTGTGGGGATTAATCATTCTTGTCATTAATCTTTCTTCAACAGACTTTGTAAAAAGCCAGGAGAAGAAGACAAGCCAGATGGTAATAAACGCTAAGAAAAAGAACATTGAGGCCATGCTAGTGTAAGAAAGCAGGATATTGTAGGCTGTGAATGGGAGCGCAGATGAAAGCCTGGCCATAATAATGAGCGCTGCCAGCGTGAGAGTTGAGCCAAGGAAGAGGAAGGCGACTGACCTGCTTATTAATTTAAGCATCTTTATGCGCCTCAGAAATTTCCTTTTTTTGAGGATTAATGCTGCCTGGTTGAGCACTCTCCTCGGATGGGAGAGGAAAATGACGAGAATCCACATTAAGCCGTAAATGGCGCTTATCAGGAGGAAGATTATGAGGAAGAGCAGGAGGGAGAGGTTGCCCCACCCAAAGCCAAGAACAATGCCAAGCGCAATCATTGTTTTGCTGTCGCCGCCCCCCCACTGGCCGGAGTACATGAGTGCTAAAGAGATTAAAAAAGCAATAATTCCTCCTGTAACCCCCTCAATTATGGGAAGGAAGGAGGAGTCAACCAGAGAGATAGCTGCCCTTAAAAACAGGGCGAAGAACAAAAGGGAGTAATTGAGCCAGTCAGCGACCTCCCTTTTTTTTGTGTCCATTAAAGAGGCGAGGGTAAGGAGAACAATGGTCAGGGTATTCATAATCAGATATGCTGAATTGCTTTTTGTGATAGAATAAGCTATTATTTGTTCCATGATAGAACTCACCTCCACAATATTTATAAAGCTTACTGAATATTTAAATAATGACAGTGGGGGTGAATGATGTGCTAAAGAACATATTTGGTTCGGGTGCAGACGAGGAAAAAACAAAGGTCGCCCTTACTCATCTGGCGCTTATCCCTGACAGCCCCCTTGAATGGTCCAAGAATAATCATGTGGAGCTGTCTGCCGGTGTTTCAGAGCTTTTATCAAAGACAAAGGATTTGATGAAATGGCAGGTTGATAAGGGTATACCTACTTTAAGTGTTCTGTTGACGACGAGGGCAGATTTAAACCATGAAAATATGTCAGAGAAAAAAGAGGATGGGTGTGCTTCCCTTATTTATAGTAGTTTGGGGGCATTTATAAATGAGCTTGGAAACGACGAGAGGGTTGTTAATAAGCTGGTTAAGATAGCCGTGCTTGGGGGATGGTATGAACTAAGCAATGACATTGTCGAGGCGATTAAGGGGCTGTACAAAAGGGAGGATTACGCCGGCAGATATCTTTTTAATATAATGGTGAACTACGATGGGAGGAGCGATATAACCAATGCTGTTAATATGCTTGGCAGGAAGATGCTCTTTGGAAAGATAAGCCCAGATTCTATAACCAAAAAGGATGTGGAGGAAAACCTTTATTCCTCCTCTTTAGAGCGCCCCCAGCTAATGGTTATTTCACGGAGAAAACAGATTCATGGGGGGTTTATGATGTGGTATCTGGCTGATATGAAGCTCTTCCTTACTGATGACTCGTTTATTTCAAAGGGAGCTATTATGTTGAATGATGTTTTGAAGTAGTGGTTGTAAGTGTATGTATGAAGG
>WALR01000060.1 GCA_015522765.1 Candidatus Woesearchaeota archaeon
ACCCCCTTACTTTAAGTGCGAGTACAACACCCTTATTCTTAATTGCAGATTTTAAAACAGAGGACTCTGTTGACACAAAAACACCAGTGACATCCTCTGAGCCGTCAAAAGAACTGATTATTTTAATCCTCTTTGCAGTATCAACTAGGGAAAGCTGCCTCTCAACCTCATACTTTATAATCCTTGGTATTAACCTAAGGTCCTGGGCGCCCTTTATCTCGACGCGGCTCCCCCCCTTCACAGAAACATTAAGGTCCTGCCTTATAGTCCCAAGCCCCCTCTTAACATTCAAAGAACGGAGCAGCGTCCCGAGGTGAAGAGCAACCTCCCCGACCTCGTGTGGATCACCCATAAGGGGGTCAGTGGCAACCTCTATAAGAGGGACCCCAAGCCTTGAAAGCTCGTATTCATCATACGCACTGCCCCTTGCAATTATCTTAGCAGCATCCTCTTCCAGACAGATTGTGGGGATGGTTATGGTCTTGCCCTTCTCTGTCCTGACAGAACCGTTTAACGCAACCACCATTGTGCGCTGAAATCCTGATGTGTTGCTGCCGTCAATGACAATCTTCCTCATAACCCTTACCTCGTCGACTATTCGCCCCTTTACAAGGGAGGCGAACTGCAGGGCGGTCCTAAGTGCATCAGTGTTTATCCCATGCGGAGGCTCCTCATCGAGCTCAACAAGGCAGGAGCCGGAGGCATAATAAACAAAGCTCTTCGACCTTTCATGTTCAAAAAGAGCCGCTTTGTCAGTCCTTCCTGACTCTCCTGCCGTTACTCTTAGCATTCTCTCTGCCCTGAATCCACGCTTATCAGCCATATCAGACGAGCAGCCGCAGAATAACTTTCCTGTGTTGAGCTGCTGGTGTATCTCTATGCCAACCTTAAGCCCCACCCTCGAGTAATCGGCAATATCCTTGACCCTGTTCTCTCTTCCCAATTAAACCACCTAATGCAAAAGGAACAGGATGCTTTTATTTTTTTCCCTATAAGGGCCTAAACGCCCTTATCAACCCCGAAAGTGGGATTAACAAAAGTTAATCCCCCAAAGAAAAAGGAACAACAAAAGGAAAAGAATGGGGCTGCCCTGATTCCCACATAAGGGCCTAAACGCCCTTATCAACCCCGAATAGAAAAGGCGGGATTAACCTAACGGTTAACCCACCTGAGACAGAAGTAGCAAAAGAATAAGTATGGGCCCGGCCAGATCCCGAAATAAGGGTTAACACACTTATCAACCCGTAAGGCGGGATTAGCTAACGCTAACCCACCTATAAAAGAGCAATGATGAAGAGTGATAAGGAGAATAAAGAATGGGCCCGGCCAGATTCGAACTGGCGACCTCCGCCGTGTGAAGGCGACGTCATAACCGACTAGACCACAGGCCCCTATGCTTTAGGGATTATTGCGCTTATTTATACTTTTTTATTCTTGGCATATTAGCCGGCAGTATAATAACTAACGAAACATTTTTTAAGATTCGCATATTCCTTTAAGCATGGTGAGCAAAAAGAAGTTCAGGAAGAGGCCTTCAGAGAAGTTTTCGACAAAGAAAAACTTCTGGAGCACAAAGAACATCATGTCCATCTTCTTCGTGTTAATAATGGCTACGAGCATAGCAGGCATAGTGGCTAATTACGGAGGCAATCACAACACTGTGAAATACAAGGACTACAAGTTTACCCTTAAAAACGGGGAATGGCTAACGAAAATAAACGGGCAGAAGATGGCATTTCTTTATTCGCCGTCTGATGTGGACAATATAAACGACAGCGGCGCATCTGCACTACTGAGTTCGCTTCCAATGTTTACGATTACCTATGACCCAGACTCCATGTTCAAAGAGGAAGCAGCACTCCTCCAGTTCCACTACCAGGACATCCTCTCAATGAGGAATGTTTATGTTATGCCTGCGCTTACATTTAATGCGTCGACCACCCTGCCTGTTGTCACATGCGCAAATGCCACGCCGAGCGTCCCTGTAGTGTACATAACCTCAGGCAACTATTCAAGGATACGCGTGGATGGGAACTGTATTATTATAGAGGGCGTCTCTGCCGACGGCATCGTAAGAGAGGGTGAGAGGATTCTCTACGGCATACTAAGAGTTATTGATTAGGAGGGGAACAAATGGGCGGAAAGAAGAGGGACTCAAAAGAGGGCAGAAAGAGCGGAGATGTGAAGAACCCGGAGATACTCTCTGTGAAGCTTCCCGGTGATAAGAACAGCGCAAAGGCAAAGGAAGCCCAGAGGAAAAGCACAATTTATGTCCTCATTATTCTGGCAGCTGTGATACTCTCAATTGCAGGAGTCGCAGTATTTAACAGGAACTATCACCCCACCCCGAAGACTATTGGCGATTTAATAGGAGAAACTGTTAACAGGGGGCTTAACACAAGCACGAGGTTTGTTTATAACGGCTTCGGTTTTGTGAGGTCCGACGGCCTGTGGTATACGGAGATAAAGGAAGGAAAAAATGTGTATACAATCCCCCTCCACTTCTCGCCCAGGGAGCTAGGCGATGTAAGACTGATAGGGGATGTGCCCATCTGGACAAAATGGGTGTCTCTCGCGACGAACTTCACATATATAACCTTTGACCCCGGGGGATCACAACTGCAGTATGTTGCTCTTGCAAACTCAGAGCTGGTGAGCAACCTTGTTCAGGCGCTCTCGGTAAAGCCCGTAATTGCCTGCACAAACCGTAATGTGGAAGTGTGTAAAACAGTCCCGCAGGTAAACTGCACGAACAGGAGGGGGCCAGTCATTTATCTTAAGATAGACTCTCCAAATAAGATATGGCAGGATTCCAACTGCCTCATTATTCAGGGTAACGCTACAGGAATAGTTAAGTCAGTGGAAAGACTTATATATCAATGGTACGGTATAATGCCTTAGGTGGCGTCTTATGGGCTATTCTGTTAAGAGGAGGATATGGTTTTCTCTGATAATGCTGATTCTCTTCCTTAACCTTTTCATTGTCTCATACCTTTATAACATTAGGGGAAATCCAATAATAGAAATAGGGATAGGCAGTTTCTGGGTAAACTCCCTGATGATGCTCCTCTCAGTTATTGCCATGTTAAAGAGCTTCTTCATAATTCTTCAGTCAGGAACGACGCGTTAGGAGTGACCTCTGTCAATTTCTCATTTGTGCTGTCCCATGATACAAACCTGATTCCGACGCCCGCACCTATAAGCGCTGAGATAACTGCCATGTGCTCCTCCCCTGTTCCGCTGCTTATGTTAAGCGCGACCTCTGCGTCGGCTATCCTGTTCTTAAGAGCATCCCTTATCTCTGCCGAGAGTTCCTTTGGAGGCTTCCTTAGGTCAAAGGACAGCAGCTCTGCAGAGCCCTCATTAAACTTTTCCTTCCCGAAATCATTCGTGATGATAACTACCTTCTCCCACTTATAAGCCCTTATTATGCTGTAGACTGTGCGCCATGTTCCCTTTCCTGTTGATAGTAAAGCCACAAGAGTTGTCATAACCATCACCTGGACATTCCCGTATTGCCTGTATAAATAACAGGAATAACAAATGAATCATCATTTATATAAGTTGCTGTTGAATCAGGCAGGGTTTCCGCATATACATATTAATCCGGAATAAGGCTTCTTCGATAGATTTAATAATGAAGGGAGCCCCCTCCCCTTTATGGGAGTGGTTTCAGCACACGAATTACTAGACATAGTAGTCATGACCCTGTTTGTAGGGTTCATATTCAAGGATATGGTGGTGCCCAAGGAGAGGTTCTCCCACACGCCTTTGTACAGCCAGAGGGACGCATTTATATTCTCAATACTTGTGACTGCCCCTGCAATAATATTCCATGAGATGGCGCATAAATTTGTCGCCTTAGCCCTCGGTTTAAGCGCTACCTTCCATGCAGCCTATCTCTGGCTTTTTTTCGGAGTTGCCCTTAAGATAGTAGGCTTCCCTTTCATATTCTTTGTGCCGGGATATGTGAGCCACTCGGCGGCAGCCCCTCCCTTGTATCTGGCAATGGTCGCTGTTGCAGGGCCCCTAATGAACCTGCTCATATTTTTAGCAAGCGCTTACATACTTAAAAAAACCCGCTGGAAGCGCAGCCAGGAGAAAATTGTGACCGCACTTGTGCTTACAAAAAAGATAAACCTCTTCCTGTTCATATTCAACATGATACCTATCTCTCCCTTTGATGGGGGGCATTTCTTTATTTACCTTCTCAAAGCTATATTTTGAATAAAACAAAAATATTAATAATGCAAATTAAAGATTGAAGGTGGGGGCAAATGAGTAACTCGATAAAGAAAAAGGAAGATAAAGAAAAAACAGAGGATGTTCTGAAGGCTTTAAGCAAGAAGTCATACGAGCATGAATTTTACACTCCCCTGCCGCCAGGCTACGAGGCGGGAAGGACAAAGTTCATAATAATAACCGGGAGTGTGATGTCAGGTCTCGGGAAAGGGATATTCTCTGCCAGCCTCGCAAGGGTGCTTGAGGATTACGGGCTCAGGGCTAGCCCCATGAAGTTCGACGGCTACCTGAATGTTGATGCAGGAACACTTAACCCCTACAGACACGGAGAGGTATTCGTCCTTGACTCAGGGCTCGAGTGCGACATGGACCTGGGAACATACGAAAGATTCCTCGATAAAAACCTGGGTGATGAAAACTACCTCACCGGCGGAAAGATATTCACAAGGGTGCTTTCAATGGAGAGGAAGGGGAAGTACCTCGGCAGGGATGTCCAGTTCATTCCACATGTTACAGGGGAGATAAAGAGGTTTGTGAGAACCCTCGCCCTTAACACAAAGGCAGATGTCGTGCTCATAGAAGTAGGTGGAACCGTCGGCGACATAGAGAACCAGTACTTCATAGAGGCTATGAGGCAGCTTGCCTACGAGGAGGGAAGGGACAACACCTGCTTTGTAAACCTCACCTACATCCTTGAGCCAAGGTTTCTCGGGGAGCAGAAGAGCAAGGCAGCCCAGCTTGGCATACGGCGGTTGATGGGCCTGGGGGTTCAGCCGGACATAATCGCGTGCAGAGCCACAAATCCCGTGAGCGAGAAGGTCAGGGAGAAGATAAGCATATACTCAAATGTCCCGTTCAAGAATGTTCTAAGCATGCACGACAGGGAGAGTATATACTATGTTCCAGACATGATAAGGGAGGCGAAGCTCGACAGGGTAGTGCTTGAGACACTTAACATAACAAATGCAAGGGAAGACAAAAAGAGAAGAGAAATGTGGGCGTCTTTTGTGGAGAGATTGAAGAACAGAAAGAGGGAAATCACGATTGGGATAACAGGAAAGTACACAGGGGTGAGGGACAGCTATGCGTCAATACTGAAGGCGCTTGAGCATGCCGGTGCAAGCCTCAGGACCAAGGTGAATGTTAAGTGGATAGAAACAACAGAGATAGAGAGAAAACCGGAAATCCTCGAGGAGAAGATGAGTGGCGTTGATGCAATAGTGGTCCCTGGAGGATTCGGAAAGAGGGGTTCTGACGGAAAGATAATGTGCGTTAGGTATGCGAGGGAAAACCGTATCCCCTTCCTCGGGTTGTGCTTCGGCTTCCAAATGGCAATAGTCGAGTTCGCGAGGGATGTCTGTGGATTAGATGGTGCGAACTCCACAGAGCTGGACAAAGAAACACCCTATCCTGTAATCGACCTCCTGCCTGAGCAGAAGAAAATAGAGGGCCTTGGCGGGAACATGCGCCTCGGAGGGTTTGATGTGAGCGTCTCTAAGAATACACTCGCGTTTAAGCTTTACAAAGACACGACTATAAGGGAGAGGTTCAGGCACAGGTACGAGTGCAATCCCAAATACATAAAGCTCCTTGAGGAGAAAGGACTTGTGTTCAGCGGCAGGTCGCCTAAGCATGAGATAATGCAGATACTGGAGCTGCCGGACCATCCATTCTTCATCGCAACCCAGTTCCACCCCGAATTCACATCGCGCCCATTAAGGCCGAACCCCCTCTTCAAGGGAATTGTTGAGGCGGCAATCAGCCGCAAAGAAAAGAAATAGTGCTTTTATTCATTCAATCTACTTACTCGACGCTTACCTTGAACTCCTCTCCGCCTGCTTTGATAAGAGAGGCGTCTCCGGCCAATACGAGCCTGTTCTTCCCGTCTTCATACTCTGACTTGATATTCCCCATAAAATTCTTTATCGTGAAGTCGTCTTCTCTGAGCTTTATTGCTAGGTTGTCCCCTATGCTTAAATGCCCGCTTGCCTTTCCGCTAAGAGCGCTAAGATAGGCATCGTCAACCTCAACATTGAGGCTCTTCAGCCCTCTCGTGCTAATCATAACCTCATCAGACCTGTCAAAGGATATGTCTGCGTTTTCAGAGCTGTAATGCCTTGCATGCCCCTCTAGAGAAAGCTTAAGCCCCGTCCATTCAAGTTTCCCTGAGAATCCGTTAAGCACTATGGAATTCTGGTTGGAGAGGGACACATCCCTTCCCTGCGCCCTTATACTCACATCGCTGCCGCCCAGCTTAACAGTAACATCCTCCATGTTAAGGGAGAAGGAGGGCATCACAACATCGACATTGACCTTAAGGCTTCTTCTGCCGCCTACTGATGATGCATCATTGAGCTTTCTTACTATGCTGGCAGGAGTGCTTGAGGGCTGCCCTATCATCCTGCTGATGTCTTTCACCGCGTCCCCCACAAAATTGTACACCCCTGTTCTTGAGATGCCCTTCAGGTGTATCTTGGGGTAGAGGGTGAATATGGCAATTACAACTGCCAATAACACTAATCCCTTAATAATGGCTGAGAAAGAGAAAATCTTCCCCCTCTTTCCTTTCAATAGCTCATTGTCCATTCTTCTCCTGCCTTCCCATTAATCACTCTTAAAGGGTGTTAGCCATTTACTAGGATTTAAGAGTATTTAAATTTTACTTAAAAGCATTAGAATGCATGAACTTATCCTAAACATAAATCGGCGAGAGGCTGGTTTCTATAATCTGGAATGCCTCTGCAAGGTCCTCCCTGTTCGTCCTCTTTGAAAGCTTCATCCTTGCAATTGCCTTTGCAAGCCTAATCGCTGAGACAGCAAGCAGGGGAGACACCTCTCTTGTTATTCCCCTCTCCTCATCACTGAGCCTCTCAACGAAAGAGGCAACTTCATCCTTGAGGCTGCCTGAGAACTCGGGCTTTATCCTAAGCGCTGAGAGCACATATGCATTGATAAACCTTGATACATCAATGTCCTCTGCGGACAGCCCCTCAAAGAATGGGCGCCCCCTGGTGCGAACCACAAAGATAAGGTGGAATATGTCTGTCAGCTGCCTCCCGCAGATAAGCCCTCTCTTTATATCGCTCTCCTCGCATAAAGCAAGAAATGAGAAGCTCGACTCCACGACAAGCTTCCGCCCCTTCTTTTCAAAAATGAATTTTTTGCTGTTATTTGCCTTCTTAAGATACACCCATTCATTCCTCTTAATCCTGCAGATGTCATTAATTATCAGCAGGCCGTCATTAGCCCTGCCAAGGAGACCCTCCTTAACACCCTCCCTGCTAAACGAGGGCAGAAGGGAGCCGCCCTCTGAATATGAAGTGGCAGAGGGAAAGAGGGACTCTGCAGATTTGGAAAGCTCTGCTCTTATAGCCGCAGGGGCGGCAATAAGAATGTTTAGGTTATCAGAGAATAACTGGGCGAGTAGGGCCTTCCTCACAGGCAGCAGGGCAGAAATAGACGGCTTAACATACCTTGCTATAAGCCAGGGCTTGTATGACACCTTTGAGAAGAGTCTTCTTCCCATCTCCTCCTCAACCAGGTGGTTGACCCTTTTTATGAAATTTGTAATCCTGGGGCGCTCCTTTCCGTTTAGAACCCCTGGGTGAATAATAGGGAGCTCGGACACCATATCAATATCATCTGCCAGCCTAAACCTTCCGGTAGAGATGAACGCCTTCTTCCTCCTCACAAGAGTCCTCAATAGCTTAAGGTCATCACTGCTGACAACATCCTTAAGCAGGGAGAGCGCGGCGCGCTCCTCTCCCTTTAACACCCTTAAAGCGCCTAGCATTTATCCACCTTGCCATAATATTGCCCTATCCTTTTAATTATTTTTGTTTTGTGCAAGACTTTCGTCAGAGAATGCGGATTTAATATCAGGGGATAAGCGGGGGAGGCAGATTTGCATTCCAGTTACGGCCGTCGCAGGTGTAGCTGCTAATAGAAGTTCCCTTCTTATCAGAGGTGCACTTCACCCATCTTCCATGTGAACAAACATACTGAAAGTAGGGTCGGAAGCCGTTTCTAATGCACCTTCCTGCAGAGTCAACGCAGTCGCTGGGGGAGTCACAACATGAAGAAGCGTTGTATATGCTTTTGTCTTCCCTTTGGTAATAGACGCGAAATCTGCCGGCAGGGCAGGGAGCAGTGATGCATGGCTTGTTGCAACCCTCATCAGAGGCAAGATTAATGCAGTTGGAAGCAGCAAGCTCCGCCCTTATTGTCTTATTTGGTGCAGAGTAATAAATCCCGCCGTCGTTCAGGCAGCCGTGGTTGTTCTTAGTTGAGAGTTTTCTATTAATTGAAGCCTCCAAGAGGACAATATCCCCTCTATCTGAGGCGGCGGCATCCTTAGGGGGAGAACTGATGTTTTCTGATACACGAATAGAATTATTAAATAGATTATTGCCCCTGCCAGCAACAAGGATTCCGAATCCATAAAGAGACCTGTAAACACGGTTTAAAGAAATCGTCGAGTGATTGGAATAAAGAGAGATGCCTGATATGCTCTCTCCTGCATAGGGAGAACCAATTGTGTTGTTGGTAACCGTTGCATTGGTCGTGTTATAAACAGCGATGCCCAGCGAGAAGTTGGTTATATTGCAGTTCTCTACTTTAACATTGTTCGCAAGGACAGTTATCCCTGTGCTGTTAACTCTGTCAAGCCCCCTTAACGCGTGGCCGTTGCAGTTAAACTCCACGTCCTGCTTGGCTATTACAAAGCCCGAGTCGCAGACAATATCGCTGTTAAGAGATACACTTGAATTTATTACGCCGCATCTCGGTCTCTCCCTATTAATTCCTGCAGGGCGGTAAAGCCCTGTATGTCCGGGTCCGCCCTGAAACATTGGCCAATCCATTGTTAGCTCATTGTATCTTCTTTTTGTGTCCCACACATAAATCTCTCCGTCTTTCAGCATGAGCACTGGTGTGGATGCAACAACCTCTGTCTTTCCGTCTCCGTCAATATCACCGAGGGCGACTCCCGAGTTACATACCCCATTAATCAACTTTGGGAAGCCCTTAACTAACCCGCCAGTCCTGTTAAACGCGTAAACATACCCATCCAATGTTGTTGTCAGGACATCAGGGTAGGCGTCCCCATCAACATCACCTATTGTCGGCTGGACGAGGCTGACCCCAATCATGGGCCTGGACCAGATTAACCCGCCGCTGCTATTAAGAAGGGTAAGGTAGCTAATTCGCTTGGGCCAGTCTATTAGGCTGGACGCTATCTCGGGCTTCCCGTCATTGTCAATATCCCCTACAGCTATCCCGTTTATAAACGAGCTTTTCTCTGAATAAAAATTCCACATCGTTGTTCCATTATAATAAACGAAACGAACAATGCTGGCCCCTACGCTGTTTGCGAACCCTATCTCAAGTGTTCCATCCCCATTGAGGTCTGCCAACACAGGAGAAGAAATGGGGAAGTAGGCATAACTAAGGTCGTAATTAGCAGGAATAATCAACTTTTTTTCTTCGACGGTTCCGTTCATGCTCAAAATGTAAAGGTAGGTGGATGTGAAGGCCCTATGCTTCTTATCTTCCTTAAACTGCGTAACCAGTGCAACAATGTCCTTGTTTCCGTCATTGTCCACATCGCCAACCACGGGGGAGCCGCTAAGATAAGCATGGCCCCCTACTGAAACATTATACTCGTACTTTCTACTCCCTCTAATTATAACTATCCTAGGGGGCATCGGGACATTTGAATGCATATTCGTCCTCCAGGGATTAACATTAAAGATTGCATCTGATTTATTATCATGATCGATGCTTTCAAGCACAGCATATGATCGTGCGGCATCCATGTGAAGAGAGAGGTTATTATCACCGTTTATGGGCCATCCTTTAACCCTGCTGGAGTTGTAATACCAGGCATTAAAACAAGAGAGGTTAACGCTCTGATTCCGTTCAAAATCAAATCCGGAAACCACTGCCTCACTTGTTTTATCCCCATATATGTCCCCTGCTGAAACCCCTGGCTCAGGAATGTTCCCGTAATAAGCCCCGACTACCTCTGGGGGCCATCCCTTCCGCAATGTCCCGTTCTCATCATAAACATAAGCCCCGCTGGCTGTTACTATGACCTCTTCCCTGCCGTCGCCATCAAGGTCCGCGATTGTAGGGGTGATAGGAAATCCTAATCCCTGATACTGTACCAGGTCTGAATGAAGCTTGACAGGCCAGCCCTTGTGATAATTCCTTTTATCCTGGAACAACAACCTCTTCATATCATGTGCTTCTTTATCATTCTGTGTATATTCAACTAACTTCAAGGTGTAAACCCCATCTCCAAGTCCGCTGGTATTCCAGTAGGCGAGCTCTCCTTTCACGCTTTTATTCCCGGATGCAATCTTTATCCATCGCGAGGGGTAGGAGCCGTACCCATAATATATGCTGTAACTTCCATGAGTAGCGCCTTCTATAACAACATCTCTGTTAATCCTGGCGCCCTGCGCAGGAGAGGTTATCAGGGGGCCTTCAAGACTGGACTTCGAGAGGTGGAGACTCTTGTTAACATCCACCCTGCCGGTGCCAATGTACCTGAGTGTGTTTAGGGGAGTGCTCCCCTTCTGGATTATTTTCTTAACATCTGAAGGAGACAGCGAAGGGTCCTTTGAGAGTATTAGGGCCGCGAGCCCTGCAACATAAGGAGTTGCCATTGATGTTCCCTGAAGGTACATATATCCCGATGGGTCGCTTAATATGCCCTTCCTAGGAACAGTGCTCAGTATCGTTGCATCATCTGTTATGCTGTCCCCTCCCGGGGCTGCGACATCCACCCATAAACCGTAATTTGAATAAAATGACCTTTCATCCTCTTTATTCGTTGAGGCGACTGAGATTACATATGGAAGAGCGGCAGGATAGGACCATTCTGTATCCTTGCTTATGGAGTTTCCTGCGGCAGCTACAAGAACGACATTTCTGCTGCGGGCGTACTCTAAGGCTTCTTCTATCAGCTTCGAATCCCTGCCTCCAAAGCTCATACTGATTACTTTTGCCCCCTTATCAGCGGCGTAATGAATTGCCCTGCTTACATCATCGTTCTCGAGGGTGCCATAGAAATAATCGCCGTACTTTATCCCGAATCCTGCTCTAACAGGCATAATCCTGCAGCCGGGGCAGACACCTATAACTCCGAGATGGTTGTTTCCTGTGGCAGCGGCTATCCCAGCGCAGTGAGTGCCGTGCCCAACATAGTCCTCAGGCTTATTATCAGGGGTGGTGTAGTCTTCATCGCTGAGGAACTTCATCTCCTTTGGATAATCATCCTTGTTGACATCGACGAAGTCATACCCTGTGCCTTCAGGGCATCCGTCTGAGCACTTGCCCATCATGTTATTGGAAAGGTCCTCATGGGTGTAGTCCACCCCTGTATCGACTATGGCAATTATTGTATTCTTATCTCCGTAAGCGATATCCCAGCCTGCCTCTGCATGTGTAACCTTATGCGGCCATTGATGGCCGTAAAGGGCATCATTTGGCTTAAAGGATGTCCTGTAGAGGTAATTCGGCTCGGCATAAATAACGCTTCTCTCTGATGAGAGATCCTTTACTATGTCATTTACCTCTCCTTTCCTGAAGCTCAGGAGGAGGGTTCCTGAGAGTCTCTTCTTGTTTGCACCGCCCCTCCTGTTCACGCTTGTTGCTGGCTGCTTGAATATTCTTTGCGCCTTCTTAACATCATACTTCTTCAGTATCGATGTGAGGGAGGGGTCCTCTGAATAAAGCGAAGGTGTGCTCATAACTAATGCCTTTAATCCCCTTGCAATGGTGCTTCTTTCTTTTATCTCTGCGC
The DNA here is from genome assembly GCA_015522765.1 of Candidatus Woesearchaeota archaeon. GTDB lineage: Archaea > Nanobdellota > Nanobdellia > Woesearchaeales > WALR01 > WALR01. The sequence goes on from WALR01000060.1 coordinate 12,053, forward strand.
CCGGCTTAAGCTTTACAACGACCTCGTGCGGGACAAATTCAGGGAGATGCCCTGTATTCATTGGCCGGGCCTGCTTAACAGGTATGCTGCGCCTCGTAATTACAGGCTGGCTCTTTGGCTGCAAGCCCTTAAGAAGGTTCAATCCCTGCGCAGGGAGGTTGTAGTGGGCTGACGGCTGCACGGCCGCCTTACCTGTAAGGGGCTTCTCGCTACACCCTGATAGGATAAGCAATGCCAGAAGGAGCGCTATAACTGAGAAGTAGCCCATGTAAAAACTCTTCTTTCCTTTAATTTCGTCTGATTGCACAGATAATCTTCTGGATGTTTATTATTTAAATCTTGCTGTTGGTGTGGGAAGAGGCAAATGTCATTTAATATTGCGGTTCTTGTTATACAAAGCGAGGACGAAGTCCGAGAGTGCGGCGTGGCTCGAGTAATTTTCATGGGCGTTCATTCATATAAGCGAATATGATACATCAAGGACATATATCCATGGAGAGTTTTCGTTTAGCCAGATTGTAGTAATCGAGTGGTGATAACAGAAAGCTTTATATATGACCTATAGATTATGGTATTGAAGGTAACTAAAATGTTAATGAAAATATCCAATGAGGCCAAGGCGTCTGGAGACGCTGGTCGTATTCATCATTGGTAGTTTATACTCTATTCTTCCTATTTATGATTTCTTAAATTCAAAT
>WALR01000061.1 GCA_015522765.1 Candidatus Woesearchaeota archaeon
CCATAGGGAAGACGCCGTAGCCCAGCCTCCAGCCGGTCATGGCGTATGTCTTACTGTGACCGTTTGCGAGTATTGTGCGCTCCTTCATGCCCGGGACGCTTATTATGCTCTCAAACTTCCTACCATCATAGATTATCCTGTCATATATCTCATCGCTGAGGATGTAGAAGTCGTATTTCTTTGAAAGCTCAGCAACAGCCTCGAGGTCCTCCCTTGTGAGCACCCCGCCTGTAGGGTTCTGGGGCGAGTTAAGGATTACCAGCTTGGTGTTCTCGTTGACAAGCCTCTTTAGGTCCTCGATGTCAAACCTGAAGTCCTTCTTCTCGAGCAATGGGAGGGGAACTGCTTTTCCGCCTACAAAGTCGACGACTGACTCGTATATTGGATAGCCAGGGTTCGGATATATGACTTCCTCCCCGGGATTAACCAGGCTTGTTATCGCGTAGTATAAGATTGGCTTCCCACCTGGGGCAACCATTACCTCTTCAGGAAGAACATCCACATTTCTCGTTTCTGATATGTGCTTTGCAATGGCCTTCCTCAAAGCCATTATTCCAGGTATGGGCGCGTAGTGAGTTTTATTCTCCCTGATTGCCTTCATCCCCGCCTCCTTGACATTTGCAGGGGTGTCAAAGTCAGGTTCTCCTATGCAGAAGCTCCATATGCGCTTCCCCTCTGCTTCGAGCTTCTTAACCACGCCTAATACTTCGAAGGCGCTCTCAGTGCCTATATGCTCCATCCTGTCAGCAATCTTCATATGTACCCCCCCTTATTTTTTTAATTTTACCAGCTCCTCTGCTGCTGCTTCTATCTCCTTATGCGTAAGCCCGAATGCCTCGAGAAGCTCATCCGCTACTCCCGACTCGCCGAACCTGTCATTCACAGCCACGAAACGCATAGGCACAGGGTTCTCCTTTGAGAGGAGCTCTGCGATTGCCCCTCCGAGGCCGCCGTATACCTGGTGCTCCTCTGCCGTGACCACCGCCCCTGTCCTCCTTGCAGCTTCCACTATTGTCTCCCTATCGAGGGGCTTTATGGTGTGCACATTGATTATTCCTGCATCAATACCCCTCTCCATAAGGTTGTTTGCCGCAATTATCGCCTGATAGACCATCTGGCCAGTCGCTATTAAGGTGACATCCTTTCCCTCACGGTAGACCACTGCCTTCCCAATCTCGAAGGGCGTCTCCTCTGTTGTTATCACAGGAACCTTCTCCCTGCCGAACCTTATGTAAACAGGCCCCTTCATCTTGGCTGCTGCAATGGTCGCCTTCTTCGACTCCCAGAAGTCCGTCGGCGAGAGTATCGTAAGGTTGGGCAGAGCCCTTACGCTTGCCACATCTTCAAGCGCCTGGTGGGTGGCTCCATCAGGGCCTACAGAGATGCCTGTGTGGGCGCCTGCAAATTTAACATTCGCCTTGTTGTAGCACACACTTATCCTTATCTGGTCCCACGCCCGCCCAGGTACAAAGACGCCGTATGTAGCTACAAAGGGGACCTTGCCGCTTAGGGCAAGCCCGACAGCAACATTAATCATGTTCTGCTCTGCAACCCCCATGTCGATGAACCTCTCCGGGAATTTCTCCTTGAACCATGCTGTTCTTGTTGAGTCAGCCAGGTCTCCTGTAAGGACGAAGACATCGTTTCTTTCAGCGCCGAGCTCTACAAGCCCTTTACCGTAGCCGTCTCTTGTTGGTATCCTCTCAACATTCTCAAAGTCGTCCACTAGCCTGAGTTCCTCGTTGAGCTTAATCATCTTAATCACCACCCTCCTTCATCTCTTCTATGTGTTCGTCAAGCTCTTTCAGAGCCTTCTCTGCTTCCTCCTCGTTGGGGGGCTTCCCGTGCCATTCTGCCTTGCCTTCCATGAAGCTGACACCCTTCCCGATAACAGTGTTGAAGATTATCATTGTTGGGCCGCCTCTATGCGCCCCTGCCTCCCTGAACGCTGTTACAATCTCCTTGATGTCATGGCCGTCTGCCTCTATGACATTCCACTTGAAAGCCCTCAGCTTCTCCTTTAATGGCTCAAGGGGCATTACATCCCCCTCTGTCGAGCCGTCTATCTGAATCTTGTTCCTGTCAATATAAGCTGTCAGGTTGTCAAGCTTCCAGTTGCCGCCTGCCATTAAAGCCTCCCAGACAGAGCCCTCCTGGAACTCCGCATCGCTCATCCCTACATAGACCCTGTAAGGGGCGTTGTCGAACCTTGCTGCGTAGGCCATCCCGACGCCTATGCTTAATCCTTGTCCAAGGCTGCCGGAGCTGCTCTCTACTCCGGGAGTGTCGAGCCTTGAGGGGTGGCCCTGGAATCTTGTCCCGAGCTTCCTAAGCGTAGTCCTGAACTCCTCAACATCAAAGTAGCCCGCCCTTGCAAGCGCAGCGTACCATACAGGGCATACATGACCGTTTGAGAGAAGGAACCTGTCCCGCCCTGCCCAGTCAGGATCTTCCGGCTTGTGATGCAGAACCTTAAAGTAAAGGGCTGTGAAGATGTCTGCCAGTCCCAGGGAGCCGCCGGTATGCCCTGACTTCGCATTCTTCAATGCAACAATAACATCCTTCCTGATTTCGTACGCAAGAATTTCCAGTTTTTTAACTTCCTCAGTAGTCATCTCGTTCTCGTTCACTTTTACCCCCTCTTATTTCAATACGAATAAAACGGTCTTATATAAAAAGAGTACAATAGAGAGCATTGATGGGTATTTATAAAATTTTCTGTTGGCAGGCGCATGAATTAAGCCAATAATCCGCCTAAGATACAAAGCCTCTCGGAATAACCAGGGAGAGAAAGAATTAATCCAAGGGGCTTTTTATCTTTGATATTTCATTGTTTGAGACTTTTGTGTAGATAAGTGTTGTACTAATGTTTGCATGCCCCAGCAGCCGTTGTATTATCCTTATTGAAGTCCCCTGCTCTAGCAGATGGGTTGCGAAGGAATGCCTGAGCATGTGCGGCGTCACCCTCTTGTTAATAGCCTTGCCAGCTTTCTTTAGAATGAGCTGGATGCTTTTCCTGCTGTACCCTCCATACCTGCCTTCAAAAACATAGGGTGTGGAGAATTCTGTTGCAGAGTAATATCTCAGCAGGTCAAGAAAGAAGCGACCTTGCAATGACCGTCGTCCTTTCCTTCCTTCCCTTGCCCCTCCTCACATGAACAAGATTCCTCTCGACATCAATGTCACTTCTCTTAAGACTGACAAGCTCTGAAAGTCTAAGCCCGGTGGAGTAGAGCATTTTTATCACAAGCCTGTGCTTCTCGTTACTCACAGCATTAATCATGGCCATTATTTCTTTCTTTGTCAATGTCCTGGGCAGCTTTTTCGCCTTCTTCTTCAAGGGAATCTCCTCCAAGGAGAAAGGCATTCCCAGCACCTCGCCAAAGTAGAAGCGCAAGGCTGCATTGTAGACCCTAGCAGTAGCAGGCTCGCCGCCGATGGAAATAAGACAGTACTTAACCGCAGTCTTTGAGGGATTAAGCGAACTCTTTCGGCAGAACCGGAGAAACTGGCTTACCGTCTGCC
>WALR01000062.1 GCA_015522765.1 Candidatus Woesearchaeota archaeon
AGAAACCACTGCTTTATAAACCTACTCTTAAGGATGTGGCACTTTTCACAGAGAAGGTTGCTGCTCTCTCAGACAAGGACTTAGTGAATAAATCCTTTGACCTGTTATATAGGATAATAACAGAAGAGGGTTTTGGAGATATGGGCCCATTCCAGCCTGACTATCCTGATTTTACTACAGATTACCTAGGTAAGCCAGATTACCTGTTAGCCCGTATAGGTGAGATAGCTGGGTCAGAGGATGCCTCCGGAGACATACCCTTAAAAGAAAGCCCTACATTGAATAATTTAAGAAGATATAAGGAGATGCTCTCCCACGGCATCGTTCCCTATCTTGCTAAGGCCGATGTATATAAAGCCTACTCATACAACAGCTATCCACCTATTGAGAGCATTCTCAAAGCCGCGACCAACGAGAAGGTTATTAAGGTGTTTGACAGCACAAAAGGAGACAATGAAAACTATAAAGCCGCCAGGTTGGCAATGGCCTATGTCCTTGCCCATGGTAACGAGGAGGTGGCAGAGAAAACTGCGGAGACGATAGGGACACTTCTATCACTAAACGCCCCTACTAAAGAAGCCTATGAAACAATTATGACAGCTGCTGAGAATCATCTCCCTCTTCCCCCCCGGGAGAAGACAATAAAACGTTCTATAAAGGGCTAGAAGAGCTTTCAGTTCCAGTTGCAGAGGATGGTATTAAGATACGTTTTGTTAGCATACCTGTTGATTAAAACAAGTAGGCAAGGATGCTGCTGATGAGGGGTTAGTGCAGTATGTCCGCGCCTCTCGTGCGCAGGGAAAGTTAGACGAGCAGATGCGTCAGGAATTACTCTCTGCAGGTGGCCTGAGAGCAAGATAGATGAGGTATTAAACTCATAATTCTGATTAAGATAGCTGTCTAGATTAGTGCCGCTCTATTCAGGGTCCTATACTGACGCTTCTGCTCTACAAGCCATCTAAGGCCTGCTTGGCTGAGTTTACGCTGATTAGTCAAGCTTAAATATAACCATTAACTCCTTTAAGGACAGTAATGAGGTGGTTCTTATGAAAGCAGGATTCATTGGTCTTGGAAGAATGGGGAGTCTCATGGTTGAGAGGCTTCTTGATGAGGGCGTCGAGGTTGTTGTTACGAACAGGACGAAGGAGAAGATTAAGCCGTTAGAGGAAAAGGGGGCGATCCCAGCCTACAGCTTTGAGGAGCTTGCGGATAAGGTTCCTGCTCCAAGAATTATTTTTCTCATGGTTTCCGCAGGGGACGCTGTTGACGAGACCATCTCTCATTTGAAGAGTCTGCTCTCCGCAGGGGATATAATAATTGATGGGGGGAACTCCAACTATAAGGACAGCGTGAGGAGGCACGATGAGCTTAAGGAGAGAAACATTTATTTTCTTGACGCCGGCACAAGCGGGGGTCTTGAGGGTGCGAGGCACGGCTCGTGCATAATGGTCGGCGGAGAGAGGGAGGCGTTTGAGAAGGCTGAGGAACTCTTCAGAAGTCTCGCGGTCAAAGACGGCTATTTATATGTGGGAAAGTCTGGGGCGGGCCACTACATAAAGACAGTTCACAACGCCATAGAGTACTCCATCCTCCAGTCGTTGGGGGAGGGATTTGAGCTTATGAAAAACTCCGGCTACGGGCTTAAGCTGGACGAGATAGCCAGGTTATGGAACAATGGCAGCGTCATAAGGTCATGGCTCCTCGAGCTTCTGGCTGACGCGCTTGAGAAGGACGGCTCGCTTAAGGATATCTCTCCTAAGGTGTTCGGCGGCACAACCGGAAAGTGGGCTGTCGAGGAGGCGCTTGAGAAGGAGGTTCCTATGCTAACAACAGCCATCGCCTTATTCATGAGGTTCCGCTCAAGGAAGGACGACTTTTCATCAAGGGTGATAGCTGCATTGAGGAATGAGTTCGGCGGCCACAAATTTGAGAGGATGGGGCAATAAAATGAGAATCATAGATATCTCAATGGAGATTTATGAGGGAATGATGTGCTATCCCCGCAATCCCCCCTTTGTTTCCTCTCCTGCACTTGTCCTAAAAAAAGACGGCAGCAATGTTTCCCATATATCAATGGGCACTCATACTGGCACGCACATAGACACCCTGAAGCATGTTAATGATGGGGGCTGGACAACATCTGATTTAAGCGCTGACGCAACTGTCGGGAAGGCGGTTGTGATTGCATTTACAGAGAAAGAGAGAAGCAAAATCTCAAAGGACGACCTGCTTAAATTCTCGGAGGAGATAGGGAAGCATAAGGTTGTTCTTTTCAAGACATACAACTCTTACAGGGACAACTCTGTTTTTTACGATGACTTTGTTGCTTTAACAGAGGACGCCGCGGAATTCCTCGCCTCAACAGGCATAAAGGCTGTCGGTATTGACGCCCTCTCCATAAAGAAGAGGGGCATCCATGATAAGACCCATGACTTCCTCTTGGAGAAGGGGATTGTCATATTTGAGGGGCTCAACATGAGGGAAGCAGAGGAGGGAAGCTACCTCTTCGTCGGGCTCCCGCTTAAGCTGAGGGGGCTTGACGGCGCGCCTGCCAGGGCAATACTCATAAAAGACGAGTAATGAGACAATGG